>JACQZJ010000143.1 GCA_016213895.1 Planctomycetota bacterium
CGGCGCTGGGCCACGCCGCGGTGGCGGAGTGGCGCGCGGCGCAGCGTCCCGCGGCGCCGCAGCCGCGCGGTTACAGCCTCTGCCACTTGCGCGCGACCGACACCAACGTCCTGTTCACGCCCGCCGGCGAGGTCTACCTCATCGACGTCGTCACCGCCCGCTACGGCAACCACGCCATCGACCTGGAGCGCGCCCTGTACCGCTGGTGCGACCACGTCTCGCGCCGCGAGGAGGTCTTCCTCGACGAGTACTTCCGCTGCTTCACGGCCGTGACGCGCGCGCAGTGGCTGGAGCGGCGCGACTACTTCCGCGTCTCTTTCCACCTGACGCAGGCGTACCGGGCGGCCAAGGAGATGCGCGGCTTCCGCGAGACGCGCGGGGAGAAGTACAAGAAGACGCGCCAGCGGCGGCGCACCCTGGTGCGCCACTTGCTGCTGCTGGTGGGGGCCATGGCCGCGGCCCGCGCCGCGCCGCCGCGGGAAGCCGTCGAGCGCCTGCGCGGCGCGATCGAGAGCGCGGCGCGCGCTGACCAGGAGCAGCGCCGCGAGCAGCGCCGGCACCGGTAGAGCCCTCAGGCGCGCGCCTTGCTCCGGCGGCGCTCGCAGTGAGCGATGACCTGCTCCGCTTCCGCGCCGAGGGCGCCGAGGAGCGCGTGCAGGCCTCCCGTGCGGCGCGCGTCCGCTTCCCTCTCGAAACGCGCGGCGAGGGCGCCGAGGCGCGCCGCGCCCATGGTGAGGGCGCAGCCCGCCAGGCGGTGGGCGAGCCGCATCGCGGCGGCGCAGTCCGCCTGCGCGACCGCCTCCTGGAGCTGGCCGCGCAGGTCGTTGAGCGTGCTCACGAACTCGCCCAGGACCTCGCTCTCGGTGCCGGGATCGCCGGCGATGCCGAGCTCCTCGATGCGCGCGTCGATGTCCTGGCAGCAGGATGCGCCGGCCGGCGGCGCGCCGTCCTCGGCCGCGGCGCCCGCCTCCGGAGGAACGATCGCGGTCAGCAGGAGGAGCGCGCCGGTCGTGCCGCCGGCGTCGAACGGCGAGGCGATGAGGTAGTGCGCGCCGTCCCGCGCTTCGCCGCGCCGCAGCGGCAAGAGCTCGCCGTGCGCGTCCGTCGAGAGCAGCGCCGGGCGGCCTTCCGCCAGCACGCGGCAGAGCGTCTCCTGGAGCGAGGGGCGGCAGAAGGCGGGGAGGTGCTGGCCGAGGGGCGAGCCGGCGGCCTGGGCGCCGGGAACGCCGGTCAGCTCTTCCATGCGGCGGTTCCAGAGGACGACGGCGAGGTCGCCGCGCACGAGGGCCATGCCGAGCGGCACCTGATCCAGGCAGGCCAGGTTGTCATCCACGGCTAGCCCCTGCATATTACACTTCCTTCCGCGGCCGCGTTCTCCCTGGCCGTCTCGACAGCTCTCAGTCCCTCGCGTTGCGCCGATCCTGGCGCATCGCCGGCGAGATGTCCGGGCCAGGCTCGCGGGCAGCTCTCCTGTCGGCGGCGCGGGCGCGACGCACGCGCGCAGCCGCCGCTGGTCTCATCGGCCCGCGTCCGGCCGGGACTTGCGCGAGAAATGCGGGCGCTGGCGCCCGCGGCGCGGCCCGAGCAGCCAGGAGCCCGTCAAAAAAGGCCATCCTGCCTGCGGCGGCTCCTCTCGGCCGAGATGTGCTCGTCTCGGCGACGGAGCACTTCTTCAACGGACTTCTTGGGGAACGGGCTTCTCCATCCCCGCCGCGGCGTCGATCTCGGCGAGAAGCTCGTCGCACTCGCGCGCCAGGTCGCTGCGCTCGAGCTGCTGCGCCAACCCCTTCAGGGCCAGGACGTTCTGCCGCGCGCGTGCCAGGTGGGGGATGCGCCAGTTCACGTCGAAGGCCATGCGGTAGCGCAGCGCGGCGTCCTCCAGGTGGCCGAGCGTCGCAAGGGCGCGGGCGATGGCCTCGAGCGCGACCGCGGTCAGCGTGCGGTCGGACACCCTGCGCGCGAGCTCCGCCGCCTCGTTGTACTGCGCGATCGCGCCGATGCGGTCGCCCTGCCGCTCCAGGAGCCTCCCCAGGACGAGGCGCGCGTCGGCGAGCGCGGCGACGTTGGCCGCGCTGTCGGGCGAGATCTCGAGCAGGCGCACCGCTTCGCGCGCCAAGTCCAGGGCCTGCTCGGCCTCGCCCGCCTCCAGCTCAAGCAGGGCGCGCTGCTTCTGGCACGAGGCGCGCGCGACGCGCGAGCCGATCTCGGCGGCCGCGTCCGCCGCGAGGTCGAGCGAAACTCGCGCCCCGGCCGCGTCGCCCGCGGCGAGGAGCAGGCGCGAGCGGTTGAGGCTGGCCGAGTAGACGCCCTGCAGGTACTTCTCGGCGAAGGGACCGGCCTGCCCGCGCGCCGGATCGGCGAGGGCCAGGGCGCGCTCGTAGAAGGCGAGGGCTTCCTCGGTCAGGCCCATGGTCTCGTCCAGGATGCCGAGGTTGTTGAGCGCGTCCACCTGGCGCGGGCGATCGGCCAGGGCCGTGGCGTGCTCGAGGGCGCGCGTGAAGTGCAGCTTGGCCGCGATCAGGTCGCCGCCGCGCAGCGCGCCGGCGCCGGCGCGGTTGTGGTCCGCGGCGCGGCTGTCCGCGAAGGACGGCTCCGGCCCCGCGCACGAACAGAGCGCGAGCAGGGCGAGCGCTGCCGCGGCTTTCCTCGTCATTCGCGTCACGTCGGCTCCGTTACGGCTCGTCGTTCGGGGGCGTGGTCATGGCCGGGAGGACGATGGGCTCCGCTTCCTCGGCCGTCTCGACGTAGGACCTGAGGATCGGCAGCCGCTCGATGGCGCGCAGCACGGCTCCCGCCTCCTCGATGACGGCGCGCACGTCTTCCGCCGATTCCGGCAGCACGCGCGCGGCCTCGTCCAGGCGGCGGATGATCCTCTTCACATCCTCGGCCAGTGCGGGCAGCGCCTGCGAGGCGGCACGCACGTTGTCGAGCGTCGCGGACGCGGCGCGCAGGCCCTCGTTCAGCTCCGCGGCGGCGGCGCGCGCGTCCTCGAGCAGCGCCGCCGTCTGGCTGGCGAGCTGCTCGTCATGCAGGATCGCCGCCGCCGCCCCGGGCCCCTCGTTCAGGGCGCGGAGCGCGGCCTCGAGCTGGGCCAAGGCGCTCGCCAGCGGCCCTTCCGGGTCGTTCAGCCGCCGCGCGAGCGCGCTCGCCTGCGCGATCACCTGGTGCGCTTCCCCGTCCGGCGGCGCGAGCAGCGCGGCGAGCCGGTCCGCGGAGGCGCGCAGGCTCTCGAGCGAACGCAGCAGGTCGCCCTGCGGATCGGCGAGCCGCTGGAACAGCCCGTCGGCGCTGACGGCGATGCTCTGCACCCGGGGGACGGTCTGGCGCAGCACGCGGTCCAGCTCGGCGCGCACGCTCTCCATCCAGCTCGTCGGCCGCTGGAAGGCGAGGTAGGTTTCCTTCCCAGGCGGCAGCTCGCTGAGCGCGACGGACTGGCGTTCGCGGAACGGGCCCATGACGGGGACGCCCTCGGCAGCCTCGAGCGGGGCCAGCAGGAGGAGCTTGGCTCCGGTCAGCCCCTCGAGCGCCCCCATGTCGACGGTGACGGAGAAGGCGTCCGTGATGGCGCCGCCCCAGCGCCGGTCGATGCCGATGGTGGCCACGAACCAGTTGTCGGGGTCGTCCTCGCTCCACATGGTCGGGGTCACGGAGACCACCGAGCCGACGCGGTACTTGCGGAAGAACACCGGGTTCCCCTTGGCCACGTACGCCTCCGGCAGCCGCACCTTCACCTCGTGGATGCGGCCGAAGAACTCCTGGAGGTCGGGGAGGGAGACGATCGAGAAGAGGACGAGCACGAGGACCGCGAGCAGGAAGAGGCCGGTGAGCGAGTGCATCAGCTTCCGGTTCATGCGGGCTGTCCCTCGACCCTCGCCGGTCCATTGCGCCGCGGCGGCATGTGCACGATGTTGTCGGCTTTCGCCCGCAGGTGCAACTCCCGAAAGGAGAGCAGCAGCAGGGAAGGGCCGCCCGCGGCGCGGAGCGCCGCGAGGAGGCTGGACACCTTCTCCAGCGCGGGCGCCGGCAGCGGGAACGGCGCCTCGCCGACGATGAGAAGCTCGGGCGCGGTGAGGACGGCGCGCGCCAGGCCGGCGAGGTAGCGGCGCGGCGCGTCCAGCTGGTGCGGCAGGGCCGGGGCGGGGATCTCCACTCCGAGCCGGTGGAGCATGCTCGCCACGCGCTCCTCGGTTTCCTGCTCCCGCAGGGCCATGCGGTCGCGCAGGGGGATGGCGACGTTCTCGCGCGCCGTGACCGTGGCGAGGAACTCGGGGCTCCCCGGCGCCCAGGCCAGCCGCCGGCGCAGCTTGAGGAGCCGTTCGTCCGAGAGCCGGGCCGGGTCCTCGCCGAAAAGGGCGACCCGGCCGGCGGGCGGCGGCCTGAGCCCGATGAGGCAGCGGCCCGCATCGTCCACCTGCCCCGCGCCTGGCAGGAGCACGGCCAGCGTCTCGCCGCGCGCCAGGCGGAAGGGCGGCAGCTCGCCGCCGGCCTCCGGGCCGCCCAGGGAGCAGCCGGCGCACAGCAGGGGAACGACGTCGTCCCGCGCGCCGTTCATGGCAGCCCCAGCACGAGCGTCGTGGCGCCGGTGAGCAGCGCGCACAGGACGATGCTCTTCACCACCGCGCGGCTCGCGGCCTTCGGCACCTCCGTGTACTGCGGGACCAGGTCGAGCCCCTGGCGCATCGAGACCAGGGCGATCGCCAGCCCGTAGAGCAGGCCGAGCACGGCGACGCGCAGGCCGATGCGCGGGGCGATGGCCTGGAGGTAGTCGCTTCCGCCCACCGAGGGATGGTCCTTGACCACGAGCATCATCGAGACGAGCGCGATGGCGGTCACCACGAAGCAGAGGGAGACCGTGCCGATCACGATCCCGAGCAGGCGCGGCAGGGCCAGGTGGCGGTACGGGTCGATGCCGAAGCTCTCCAGCATGGCGATCTCGCCCGCCACGCGCATGTTGCCCAGCTCGACCGCGACCGCGGCGGCGGAGCGCGCCACGATCACGATCGCGGCGATGAGCGGCGCGAGGTGATAGGCGATGAGCACCTCGAGGAACTGCGGAATGAAGGCGAACAAGCCGAAGAAGCCCACGAACTGCCCGAGCCCGTAGCCGAGCAGCACCGCCAGCAGGCCGGCCACGGGGATGCCCTGAACGCCCGTGAAGTAGATCTGCTGGCTCGCGGTGCAGAGCGCCAGGCGCCTGGCGCCGCGCGACGTCCCGCGCAGCGCGAAGAGCGTGCGCGCGAAGATCTCGCCGGCAGAGAGCGCGTCACGGAGCGCCGCGTGCGCCCCGCGCAGCGCCCGGCCTCCCAGAGCCGCGACCGGATTCGCCATCGGCGCAGAGGTTACCAGGCCAGCGCGGAAGCGCATCCGCTTTCGCCGCGCGGCCCGCTGCGTCCCGTGCTCGCGGTCCGGGCGCTGCCCCGGCAGCGGGCAGCGGCCCTTTTTTCTTTTGCGATCGCCGCCGGCGCGCCATAATGAGGTGCAGCTCCAGGGCGCTGAGGACGTGCGCCCCCGACCTTTCCCGGTGTGGAACGGTCCCAGTGGCTTTCCGGACGATTGGCGGCTGTTGATCGGGTCTTGCACGGCCCCCAGCCGAGTAGGCAGTCTCCGCCGAACTTGCGAGAGCGGCGAGAGCGCAGAGTCCGGTGTGATCCAGGATCTGGCAGCACGTGGCCCGGCAAGCGGGCGTTCCTGGCGGGCGTTGTGCCCGGCGGGATGAGCGTTCAGTAGAGGAATCTCCGGGATACTTATGTCCAGAGACTCGAGAGGCCGCCGCCGCCGCGGCCGTGGCGGGTTTGGCGGCAGGCGACACCAAGACGGCGGGCAGAGGCCCAAGGATCCGGCGAGCGCCGAGAAGAAGAGCGGCGTGCTCGAAATCGCCAAGGAGGGGTACGGCTTCCTCAGGTCCTCCAAGCACGACTACGAGGAGACCGCGGAGGACGCGTTCGTGCCGGCCAACCTCATCCGGCGCCACTCGCTGCGCGAGGGCTGCCTCGTCGAGGGCCAGGCCTATCCGGGCCGCGGGCGCGGCAACCACCTCGCCCTCGAGACGGTCGAGATGGTGGACGGCTTCTCCGCCGAGGAAGCGGCGCGCTTCCCGCAGTTCCGCAGCCTGACCTCGATCGATCCGGACGAGCGTTACGTCCTCGAGGGTCCGGACGGCGATCCTGACCTGCGCATCATCGACCTGCTCACGCCGCTCGGCAAGGGGCAGCGGGCGCTGATCGTCGCGCCGCCGCGCACCGGCAAGACGGTCATCCTCGAGAAGATCGGCAACCGTATCGTCACCGGCTACCCAAACGTGCACCTCATGGTGGCCCTCGTGGACGAGCGGCCCGAGGAAGCCACGCACTTCAAGCGCGCCGTGCCGGAGCGCGCCGAGGTGATTGCATCGACCAACGACGAGCCCGGACACCGGCACCTCCGCTGCGCCGAACTCGTCATCGAGCGCGCGCGCCGCCTGGTCGAGGCCGGGCGCGAGGTCGTGGTCCTCATGGACTCGCTCACGCGCCTGGGCCGCGCCTACAACCTGGAGACCAAGAACTCGGGGCGAACGCTCTCCGGCGGGCTCGACGCCAAGGTCCTGGAGAAGCCGAAGGCGTTCTTCGGCGCCGCCCGCAACGTCGAAGGGGGAGGATCCCTGACGATCGTGGCCACGGCGCTCATCGACACCGGCAGCCGCCTGGACCAGGTGATCTTCGAGGAGTTCAAGGGCACGGGCAACATGGAGCTGGTGCTCTCGCGCACCCTCGCCGACCGGCGCACCTACCCCGCCATCGACATCAACCTCTCCGGCACGCGCCGCGAGGAGCTCCTGGTCAGTCCCGAGACCCTGCACAAGATCCACCTGCTGCGCCGCGTGCTGAACCGCATGCGCCCGATCGAGGCGATGGAGCTCTTGACCAAGAAGATCCGCGAGACGCGCACCAACGCCGAGTTCCTGGCGCGCTTCGATCAGATCGGGGCGGCCACGATCAGCGACGACTGACGCGGAGCGCCATGGCGCTGCGCCTGCCGCTCTTCTTCTCGCTCGGCCTGGCCGCGGCGCGCCTTCCTCTCCTCTTCTCGCTCCAGGACACCTGGTATCCCTTCGAGGTCCACTCGGGCACGGTGGCGCTGGCCTTCCTGGACGGCGTCGACCTGCGGCTCGACTCGCTGCCCGTCGTGCCGCACGTGCGCGGCGGCGTGCTCTTTGCCCTGCTGCTCGTGCCGCTCTACGCCCTGTTCGGGCCGAGCGCGCTGCTGATGAAACTCCTGCCCCTCTTGTGGCACGCGGCGACCGTGGGGCTCTTGGTCCACGTGCTCGAGCGCTTCTTCGGCCGTCGCAGCGCGCTCGCCGGCGGCTTGCTGTTCCTCTGCGCCCCGCCCGCGTTCGCCAGGCTCTCGGTGCTCGGCCTGGCCTCGCACATGGAGTCCACCCTTCCGCTGCTCGCGGCGCTCCTGCCCTTCCTGGCGATGACCGTCGAGAGGCGCTTCACTCGAGCGAACTGGATGGCCTTCGGCTGCGCGCTGGGTTTCGGCGCGTTCTTCCACCTGCAGGCGCTGCTGGCCGGCCTGATCCTCCTCGCGCTGCTGCTCGTTCTCGAGTCGCGCGAGTTCCTGCGCCGCCGGGCGCTCTTCATGCTCCCTGGCCTCGTCCTGCTCTCGGCACCGGCGCTCCTCTTCCGCGGGGGCGGCACAAGCATGATCGAGGTGCTGCTGGGGGGAGGCGAGGAGGTGAGCGGGGGCGTTGCCGCGCGCCTGGGAGAGGCCATCGCCTGCGCAGGCGGGCTGGCGCGCGGGGAGGTGGCTGAGGTCCTCGGCTTCGCGGACCTGGCAGGGGCGGGCTTCCTGTTGGGACTGACGTGCGCCGCCGTCTTGGCGATCGGCTGGGCCTGCGCGCTCGTGGCGGAGCGCCGGGGTCTGCTCGGCCTGCTGCGGCGCGCGCTCCTGCGGCGGGACGCAGCCGCCAGCCCGGGCGCGTTCTTCGTGCTGCACGCACTCGCCATGTGCATGCTGCTCGCGCTCGCGCGTCTCGAATCCGGCGCCGAGCTGGGCAGCGGCGCGGCGCATCGCCAGGCCGCGCCGCTGCTGTTCTCGGTGTTGGCGCTCGCGGCCGTGGGGCTTGGCGGACGCGCGCGCGGCGCCCGGTGGAGGACGGCGCTGCTGCTGCTGGCCTGCGCCGCGGGAGCGGCGGGCCAGGCGGCGAGCGTGGCTGGGCCGGCCTGGGGCCAGCCGGCGCAGCGCGGCGAGTGCTACGAGTGGTTCGGCCGCCAGCTCTTCCGCGCCGGGCAGGCGCGCGCGGAGCAGGTCGATCTCATCGCCCGCGTCGACCGCGGCGCGCGCGGTTTTCGCACGCTGCGCTTCGCCCTGCCGATCACGCGGGCCGAGCGGGATCTTCTGGTGTCGGGCAGCGATCCCTTCGCCCTGGCGGCGCACCTGGCGGAGGAACCGCTCCTCTTCGAGTTGACCGCACTGGGGCGGGAGGTCGCGGCGCGCGGCGAGGACATCCGGGCGCTCGGGGCGAACGGGGCGCTCTCTGGCCAGCCGCAAGCGCGCCGCGACGCCCTGCTGCACGGCGTCGGCCTCGGGCTGAAGGGCCCGAGGATGTGGCAGGGGGACGCGGCGCAGCGCCGCTTCCTGGAGAGCCTACGCGCCCTGCTCGAGTCTCTGCCCGAGGAGCAGGCGGCGGCCGTGGCCCAGGGGTACGGATTCAGTCTGGGATTCGCCTTCGACCCGTACAATCCACGCATGCACGAGCAGGTGGCGCTGCAGGCGGCGCTGCCCGAGCGCCTGCTGTTGCCCGTGGCCATCGGCCTGGGCTGGGGCTATCGCCAGCGCTGCCTCGAGCCGCCGCGCGCGCTCCCGGAGGGTCTGGCCGTGGTGCGTGCGCTTCCCGCTGGGCAGCGCGCGGCCTTCGAGGACGGGTATGTCGGACGGGTCCTGCCGGCCGAGGCGGCCGTTCTGGACGGACGCTGAAGAGGTGCGGCCGCGGCCGGAGCGCGCGGCAGGCAGGCGCTCCCTCGCGGCGCGCGCGGGCTGGCACCTGGCGGCGCTCGCCCTCCTCTACGCCGGCGCCGTGCTGGTGCGCGGGCATGTGAACGCGGAGCGCCGAAGCGCCGGGCACGGCGACGTGGCGGCGTACTACCAGGTGGCCCGGAACCTCTACCAGGGCCGCGGCTTGGTCCAGGATTTCGTGGCCGACTACCTGCAGGATCCGGCGTCCCTGCCCGCGCCGTCGAACACCTGGTGGCTGCCGCTCCCTTCGCTCATCGCCTGGCTCGGCATGGAGGCCGGCGGCGACGCCGACTACGCCACGGCCAGGTCCGCGATGATCCTCTGTTCGTCGCTGGTCGTGGCGCTCGCCTACGCGGCAGGCTTGCTGCTCCTGCGCTCGCGCGCCGCCGCGCTGGCCTGCGGCGTGCTGGCCGTGGGGTTCCACCTGTTTCTGGACCAGACCTGCCAGACGCTCTCGCACGGGCCGTATGCGGTCTTCGCGGGCGGGGCGCTGCTGGTGCTGCTCGCGCTGCCGCGCGCCCCGCGGCTCTTGCCGCTGTTCGGACTGCTCTTCGGCCTGGCGTATCTCTGCCGCGGCGACAGCCAGGTCCTGCTCGTGTCATTGCCCTGCGCGCTGCTGCTGGCGCGCCGGCGCGGGAGCCTGCGCGCCCTGCCGCGGAAGGACCTCGGGTTGGCGGCGGCGCTTTTCCTTCTGGTCGTGGCGCCGTGGTGGGCGCGCAACGAGCGCGTGCTCGGCGAACTCATGCCGTCCGGCGTCAATCGAGCGGTCTTCGCCCGGACGCACGAGGAGTGGTTCACCGCGCCGGAGCGGCTCACGCGGGAGCGCTACCTGGCCTGGGGAGGGGAGAGGATCCTGGAGCAGAAGAAGCGGGGAGTGCTCGACGCGCTCAGCTACGCGCCGTTCAGCCTGTATGCCTCGCTCACCCGCGGCCGGCCGCTCGAACCGCGCCAGGAGTACTACCGGCTGGCCCTGCTCGGGAAGTGGGTCATGACGCCGCTTCTCTGGCTCGGGCTTCTGTGGCTGCTCTTCAGGCGGCGCGCGGAGACCATGCTGCTGCTCGTGCATATCCTGCTGCTGGTCGTGGTGTACGGCGCTCTCTTCAGCGCCATCGGGCGCGAGTCGTTCCGCACCAGCCTGTTCAGCGTGCTTCCCCTCTTCGTGGTGGCGATCGTGGCCGCGCTGGCGCTGCTCTTGCGCCCGCTCGCCGCGCGCGCGCCGCGCCTCGCCGCGGGAGCGCTCCTCTCCCTGGTGGTGCTGCTCTCGGCCGGGAACATCCTCGCCGCCGGGCCGCACCTCCAGGCCAAGGGACGGGCGAACGAGAGCATGCTCGAGCCCTATCGCGAGTTCGGCAGGTGGATCGAGGAGCGCGGCCTGGGGGAAGCCGTCTTCTTCTGCCGCAATCCGTGGGAGTTCTCCACGGAGACCGGGGCCAGCGCGGTCATGATCCCCTTCGCCGACGCCGCGTACGTGCTCGATGCGGCGCGGCGCCTCGGGGTCGAGTACCTGGTCGACGAGGAGAGCCGCTCGGTGGCGCTCGCGAAGCTGCGTCCCGGCGCGTTCGAGCTGGTGCGGCGCGGCGACCTGCAGCGCGTCGAGGCGCCGCTGTCGTTCTCCGTCTACCGCTTCCGCCCGGGGCTCCTCGAGAAGTAGCGCGCCAGGCGGCGCCGTCACGGCGCTACGGGCGCGTCCCGTAGCCGATGCGCTCGAGGAAGGCGGCGGTGGCGGGCTTGAGCTGCGCGGGCGTTGTCGCGAAGGGGGGCGGGATCTCCGAGCGCAGCTCATCGAGGAAACGCCGCAGGTTCTGCGCCGCGTTGTACCCTTTGGGCGTGCCGCTCAGGTCGGACTTGCCGTCGGGATCGAGCAGCCGGTTGAAGATGCGCGTGCGCTCCGGCTCCGGCCCCTCGATCAGCAGGTACATGGGACCGAAGATGCCGAGCGCCGTGGAGGGGCCGCTCCAGCCGCTCTCGATCCACTCGCACAGCGCCTTGCCGTCGAAGTGGTAGCCGTCGAACAGGGGCACGAACTCCTGGCCCGCCGGGGCCTCGAGCAGGGAGCGGCCGGGGGACTTCTGCGCCGGCGAGCGTTTGATGCGGAACAGGTCCGCAAGCGTGGGCGCGACGTCCAGGACCGAGCAGGGACCGGTGCGCCGCTCGTCGTTCGCCTGCAGCAGGGGAGCGCGGAAGATGAGCGGCACCTCGAGGTCCGCCGCCCGGCCGCTGCTGCTGCCCGCGGCCACGATGAGAGTCGACTCGAAGCAGCGCTCGGCGCGCAGCATGGCGACGGTCGCGGCCACCAGGCGGTCGAAGAGGAGCGCGGCGCGCTCGGGCGGGTCGCCGCCCGCGGCCGCGCGCGGGTCGAAGTGGATCCAGAGGAAGAAGCTCGCGCCGCGCCGCGTCGCGATCCAGCGGCCGGCGCTCGCTGCCAGGTCGCCGATCCCGGCGCCTTGCGCCTCGAGGCTCATCTCGAAGCCCGCGCCGAGACCGGTGTGCCAGAGGAGCGGCAGGTTGGCGACGGCCGCGGACCGGTAGCCGGCGCCGGCGAACGTCCGGCCCAGGCTGGGCAGATCGGCGTGGACCTTGCGGTCGAAGGAGATCAGGCCGTGGGTCGAGGGCAGCAGGCCGGTGATGACCGAGACGGGCGCGGCGGGCGGCGCCGCGGCCGCCGCGAAGGCCTTGGCGACGGTGACGCCGCGGCTGGCGAGGTCGTCGAGGGCCGGCAGGACCTCCTGCTCCGGGTCGTAGAGGTGGAGCTGCGCCGCCGGGATTCCGTCCATCGTGATCAGGACTGCGTTTCCCTCGAGCTTGGTCATCACGACCTCGGGGAACGTGTCTCCCCCGGGCCGCAGGGCGCACTTCACGAGCATGAGCGCCGGCCCGAGGAGCGCGGCGCCCGCGACGCACCACCAGAGCAGCCGCTTTCCCAGGGTCTTCACAGGTAGCCGAGCTCCTCGAGCATCCTGCGCTCCTCCGGCCCGAGCGCGCGCACGTCCGTGCGCGGGGTCAAGGCCTCGATCCCGCGCACGTGCTCGAGGTACGCCTGGCGCGCGGCCGCGGCCTCTTCCGGGTGTTCGTCGCGAACGTCCGCGCGCTCCGGCGCGCTGCCCGCGCGCTCGAAGAGCCGGCTCTCGCCGCTGGCGACCTCGACCACCAGCCGCCAGGACGGGAAGCGCAGCGAGCGCCGCAGGCCGATCTCCTCGGGCGAAAAGGCGCGCTCCGGAGCGCGCGGATCGGAGTCGCGTCCCGCCCGCTCGGAGGCGGCGAAGGCGTTGACTTCGACGCCGTCCTCGATGGCCGGCCGCAGCGAGCGCCCCTGCATGCCGAACGGCGCCGGCAGCCCCAGGTAGTCGAAGAGCGTGGGCGCGACGTCGATGAGCTGCGCCAGGCGATCGACCGTGCGCCCCGCGAGCCTGCGGTCGGGGAAGCGCACGATGAGCGGCACGTGCGTCACGGCGTCGTGCAGAAGGGGATCGTGCGTGAACCACTCCTCCGCGAACTCGTCGAAGGCCTCGCCGTGGTCGGCGGTCACGATCACCAGCGTGTCGCCGGCGAGCCCGCTGGCCTCGACGGCGTCGAGCAGGCGCCCCAGCTCGCGGTCCAGGGCGAGCAGCCCCGAGTCGTAGCGGTCCTTGAGCACGCGCGCCTCCTCCGGGCCGATGGCGCGCGCGCGGCGCTCCTCCGGAGTGAGCCGGTAGTCGCGCTGGCTGTTGCCGAAGGGCTCGTCGCGGCGCGCGCAGAAGGCCCGCTCCGGGGCGAATGCGGCGTAGGGGCGGTGTGCGTCGTAATAGTGCACCCAGGCGAAGAAGGGCCGGTCGCGCGGCTCGGCGAGCCAGCTCGCGAAGCGCTCGTTGATTGCCGCGGCGGGCGCGAAACGCACGTCATTGCCACGGTCCTCGTCGAGCGGGAGCGTCCAATCGCCCTCGTCGCGCATCTCGACCACGCGCTCGAAGCCCTGATCCAGGCCGTTCTGCGAGCCGAGCGCCAGAGGGCTGAAGCTGGCCGTGCAGTAGCCCGCGTCCCGCAGGACCTCGGCGAGGGTGACGACCTCGGCCGGGAGGCGGTGATGCCACCACGCCACGCCGTGCGACGCGACGTGGCGCGCGCTGAAGAGCGATGCGTGGGACGGGGGCGTGAACGAGGACTGGGCGTAGGCGGCGCTGAAGCGCAGGGACTCGGCGGCCAGGCGGTCGAGGCGGGGCGACGTGTCGCGCTCGCAGCCGTAGCAGCCCAGGCGATCCGCCCGGACCGTGTCGAGCGTGACGAGCAGCACGTTGGGGCGCTGGTACGTGGCCGGCGGCTCGGGCTTGCCGCAGGCGCAGAGCGCGGCGCAAAGGGCAGCGAGGGCGGCGGCCCGCCGGCGCGCGTTCACGGTTCCTCCCGCGACGCGAACAGCCTGCCGGTGCGATCGAGCCACGCGAGCCGCAAGGTGAAGCACAGGACCCTGAGCAGCTTGCCGGCGGTCAAGTTGGAGCCGCCGGCGCGCCGGTTGGCGAAGCGGATCGGCACCTCGGCGATGCGGAAGCCGCGGCGCGCGGCGCGCGTCAGGACCTCGGAGACGATCTCCGGCCCCTCGGCGCGCAGCGAGTCGAGGCCGATGTCCTCCAGGACGCGCCGCCGGTACGCCCGGAATCCTGAGTTGCAGTCACGCACCGGCAGGCGCAGGAGCACGCGGCTGAACCCGGCGCTCGCGCGCGTGAGCCAGGTGCGGAGCGGCGAACGCCCGCGCTCCTCGCCGCCCTTGACGAGCCGTGAGCCCACGACCATGTCGGCCTCGGCGAGCGCGGCGAGCAGGTCTGGAACGTGCCCGGGCGCGTGCGAGAAGTCCGCGTCCATCTCGACCACGACGTCGGCGCCGCGCGCCAGGGCCGCGCGGAAGGCCTCGATCCCGGCGCGACCGCGGCCGCGGCGGCTCGTGCGGCGCAGGAGGTGCACGCGCGCGCTCTCCGCCGCCATCCTCTCCACCAATCGCCAGGTGCCGTCCGGGGAGTCGTCGTCCGCGACCAGCACCTCGAGGCGCGGGTCGACCTCGAGCAGCTCGCGCACGAGCCCCTCGATGTTCCCCGCCTCGTTGTACGTCGGCAGGGTGGCGACGATGCGCCGTGCGCTCAGCATGGCTCCGCCCGCGGCCGGGCCGCGGCGGCGAGGCCGAGCTGCCGCATGACGGCGCCGTGGACCGCCTCGACCGGGATCGTGTTCATGCAGTTCGGATCGCGGTCGCACTGCCGGCGGTAGCAGACCAGGCAGTCCACGGCCGAGGAGACGATCTTCTCGCCGCGCCCGAACAGCTCGATCTCGTGCGGAGACGTCGGCCCGAAGAGCGCCACGACGTGCCGGCCGCGGGCGATGGCGATCTGCATGGCCAGAGTGTCCCCGCTGACGAGCACCTCGCACTGGTCGACCAGGGTGGCGAAGGAGCGCAGGTCGTGGTCCGTGCGGCAGTCCACCACGCGCTCGCCGCAGGCCGCGGCGAGCCGTGAGTTGCGCTCGGCCTCGAGCGGACCGCCGAGCAGCAGGACGCGCGTCCCGGTCTCCTGCGTCACGCGCTCGATGAGCTGGCGGAAGCCCTCGGCCGTCCACTTCTTCAGCGGCCAGCGGCCGCCGGCGCCCGTGTTCACGCCGAGCAGGGGCCGCTCGAGATCGGCGCCGGCCCGCGCGAGGAAGCGCCGGGCCGCGGCGCGCTCGTCAGGCGTGAGCTCGAGGATGGGCCGCGCATCGGCCGGCCGCACGCCCGCGATCTCGCAGGTCAGGTCCTGGTAGGTGCGGCGGTTGGCGCGCTTGAGATCGTCCCGGAGACCCATCTCGAACCACGTCTCCGCTTCCGGATGCAGCGGAACCGGCTTGAAGTCCGGGCCCAGGGCGAAGCCGCGCCGTTCCTTGGCCTGCAGCGCCGAGGCGAGGGCGCACGAGGCCTGCGCCGCGTCCAGGTTGAGCGCGAGGTCGAACTCCTCGGTGGCGAGCGGCAGCGGCACGTGCTCGCCGGCGACCACGATCCGGTCGACGAGCGGGTTCTCGCGCAGCAGCGGAGCGGCGCCCTCGGCCGCGACCCAGGTGACGTGGCAGGCGCCGAGCTTCGCGCGCAGCCCGCGCAGGATGGACGTGGTGCGCAGCACGTCGCCCGGGGCGTTCTGCTTGACGATGACCACGCGCCGTCCCACCGGCTCGTAGTCGCCGCAAGCGGCGCAGAGCACGCCGCTCTGTTTGTGCGGAGCGCACGGCTCGTCGCCGCGAAACCGCCTGCAGTCGCGTCGCCACGTCATGCGTCTGGGCTCCCTGACCGGCCCCGAGAAACCGCCAAGGCCCGGCTGCGGCGCGGGCCGCGTGTCTTTGCGCCGGGAAGGGCCGGTCCCGGCCGTGCTCCGCCGTGCGCCGTCGGCGAAGACCCCGGGCCGCGCGCCTTTCACTGGGTTTCAGGAATGGTACACTGCGCGAGGCGACAGCAGAAGTGCCTGGAGAGGGCCGTTGTCACCACGTGCGCGGCGGCTTCCGCGGGACGGCATCCAGCCGGCACGCGGCCGGGGCGGGTGGAGGTTGGCGTGACGGTTCCTGGGCCGGGGAAGCGTACGGTCCACTTGCTGGCGGCGCTTCTTCTCGCCGGCCACCTCGCGGTACTTGTGCACACGGCGCGCGAGACCAGCGAGACCTACGACGAGCCCATGTACCTGCTCGCCGGGCTCTCCTACTGGAAGACCGGGGACTGGTCGTTCAACCGCGAGCATCCGCCGCTCCCCAAGCTTCTCATCGGCGCCCCGCTGCGTGCCGCCGGCCTGGAGCTGCCTCCGCACTACCAGATGGCCCCCGCCTGCCAGGTCTCGTTCCTGCACGAGACGAACGGGGACGCGCGGCGCACGATCTACCTCGGCCGACTGCCGATGATCGCGCTCGGCCTGCTGCTCGCGCTGCTCGTCTTTCGCATCGGCTGCGTGTACGGCGGCCCGTGGTGCGGCCTCTTGACCCTTCTCGCCCATCTCTTCCAGCCGGTCCTTACCGGGAACACGCCGCTCGCGGCCCTCGACCTGGCGACCGCGTTCTTCGCCATCCTGGCGTTGTACGCGTTCGGCCGGCTGCGTCAGTCGCCCGGGCCGGGCCGGGCTCTCGCCGCCGGGGTCGCGCTCGGGCTGGCGCTTCTCACCAAGCTGACGAACGTGCTGCTCTTCCCGGTCATGGTAGCGTTGGCCCTGGTGGACGCGGCGCGGCAGCGCTCGGCGCGCCCGCTTGGGAGGCTGGTGCTGGTAGGGTGCGTTGGCCTCTCGACGCTCTACCTCGGCTACGGGTGCGAGATGCGCACGCTCGCCTCGGTCGAGCAGCATCCGCGCTACGTGGGAGGCGCGGGACAGGGCAAGGAGGCCTTCACCTGGCCGCCTCTCGCGGCCGCCGCCCGGTGGTTCGGGGAGCGGCCGATCCCGCTGTTCTCGTATCTCAAGGGAATCGACTATCTGAAGGCCGGCTCGGGAAAGAAGGGCTTCCGCGGCTACTTCCGCGGCGAGGTGAGCCAGGGCGAGGGCTGGCGCTCGTACTACCTGGTCTCGTTCCTGGTCAAGACGCCGTGCGGCATTCTCCTCGCCTTCGCCCTGAGCCTCATGCTCCTGCCCTTTCTGGCGCGCCGGCCGGGGCTGGACGGCGCTCTGTTCCTCTTCCCGCTCCTGATCCTCCTCTGGTTCTCCCTCATGCCGGCGCAAAAGGGCTTTCGCTACGTGCTGCCGGCGCTCCCCGCCGTGGCCGTCATGATCGGCCGGCTGTGGAGCTTCGACCCGACTCGGTGCCGGCGCCAGCTCGTCTTCGCGGCCGAGGCAGGATTGCTGGTCCTGCCGGTCCTGCTCCTCCTGGCCTTCCCGGAGCGGGGCGGGCTCACGGCAGGCGCCGTCCTCGCGTGCGCCGCGCCGGTGACGGCGGGCCTCGTGCTGGTCCACGCCGGCCTCAAGGCCACGTTCGAGGCGGCGCGGCTCAGGCGCGTGTTCCGCGCAGTGCTTCTCGGGCTCGTGGTCTGGGGCGGGTTGGAGAGCCTGGCCGCGCACCCCGACTACCTGATGTTCTTCAACCAGTACGCCGGCGGCGCCGAGCGGGGCTGGCGGATCACCACGCTCGGCGACGACTGGGGCCAGGGCCTGCCGGCGCTGGCGCGCATGCAGCGCGAGCGCGGCTGGCCCAAGCTCTGCTACGCCGCCTACGGCTTCCCCAGGCCGGAGGTGTACGGCCTGGACTACCGCTTCTGGAGCGGTTCCGCCGTGTCCGGCCTGGCGGCCGTGCACGCCGCGAATTTCACGCGCCAGCCTGAGCAGTACGAGATCCTCAGCGGCCTCGAGCCCATCGCGCAGGCGAACGGAATCCTGGTGTTCGAGATCCCGGAGGCGCGCGTCACGCCGCCGAAGTGAGCACGCCGCCGCGGGGGGTCGGCCGGGGAGAGGCGAGCGAGCGGAAGAGCGCCACGAGCGACGCTGCGAGGAACGCCAGGAGAAGGCTCGCGCGCAGGCCGTTCACCAGCCAGAAGCCAGCGAAGTCGCCGCCGGCGACGGCGTGGCCGTGCAGGAGCGGGAACTGCAGGTAGGTCGCCGCTTCGAGCGCCAGCAGCAGAACGAGCAATGTCTTGTGGTCCGGCGCCAGGAGCAGCGCGAGGGCCGTGATCCAGATCACCCATTGCGGCGAGAAGAACTCGGAAAAGGTCACGACGCAGAGCGTGGCCGCGAGACAGGAGAGGAGCAGGCTGCGCGCCGTGCGGATGGGCAGGAGGGCGAGCAGGAAGCCCGGCGCCAGCTGCAGGACCTTGAACACGGCCTCGAGCGCGTCGCGCGCCGTGGGCGCGAACCAGCCCCAGCGCTCAGGAGAGGTGAGGAGCAGGAGCAGCGAGGACTTGTTCGGCTGGCGCGTCTCGGCGTGCCAGCGAAACACGAACGTCACCGCATCGGCGCCGCCGCCGTGCCAGATCCAGGTGATGGAGAGCACGGCGGCGATCACCGCGCAGAGGATGAGTCCAGGCGCGAGGACGTGCTGCCAGAAGAGCGGACCGAAGCGGGCCGTCTGCGCCGCGGCGCGTCGCGCCTGCTCGCGCGCGCGGCGCAGGTCGTGGGAGAAGAAGAGCGGCGCGAGCACGATCGGGTACCACTTCGTCATCACGGCCAGGCCGAGCACCAGGGCGGCGAGGCGCGGCCGCTCCCGCAAGTGGCAAAGGAGCGCGAGGGCGACGAGAAACGTGACCACGGGATCGAAGCGGCTGAAGGAGAAGTAGAGGCTGGCCGGCAGGAAGAGCAGCAGGGCGAAGCCGGGCGCGCGGCCGAGCGCGCGCAGGTTGGCCACGGTGGCGACGAGCAGCGCGAGCAGGAAGAGCGCCATGAAGCCCTGGTGGATGTCCTCGTACGCGCCGCGGTTCGCCAGCAGCTCGTCCAGCTTGATCCGGATCTCGCGCCAGGCGCGCGCCAGGACCGCCTGCACCTCCGCCTCCGCCACGCCCGAGGCGGCGGCGAGTGCGCGCGCCTCGTCGTGCCAAGCGGGATTCGCTTCCGGCACGGCCGCGGCGGGCAGGGGCCGGCGGTAGAACTCCTTGAAGAGCCGCTCCGCCTCTTCTTCCGGCCGGCCCGCGCGGCGCACGATCTCGCGCACGCGTCTCTCCGCGGTGAAGGGCTCGCCCGGTCGGACGTCGTGGTCGAAGAAGAGGTACGGCAGCGCCATGAGCCAGGTCGCGAGCTGCGGGTACTCGGAGAACTCGTCGAGATAGGGCGTTCCGCCCGAGGCGATCCAGCGGCCGCGCTGCAGGTAGGCGAACCTGTCGCTGGCGTCCTCCAGCAGGTTGGGCCAGGCGTACGCGCCGTCGGGCCCCTTTCCCAGGCCGGCCTCGTGCGTGGCGAGCACCACGGCCAGGGCGGCCGCGACGATGGAAGCCCCGATCAGCAGCGTGCTCCGGCCGCCCATGCGTCGCGCGTCTCAGTTGCGCATGACCTGCGCTTGGCCGTAGTTCGCGCCGGCCAGGCGGGCGAGGAAGGCCGAGGCCGCGCCGCCCGCGGCGACCGTGTGAATGGCGATGCGCTGGCCGCGGTTGGCCTCGCTCACCTGGCTGGCGATCTCGTCCGGGATGAGCACCGCGCCGCGCGAGGGCACGCCGTCGCTCAGCAAGACGATCGTGTCGATCTCCTCTCCGCGGACGCGCGCCGCGAGCTCGGGGTCCTCGAGGCCGAGGCCGAAGCCGAGCGCGCCGGAGAGATCGGTTCCGCCGTCCGCCTGGACGCCTTCCAGGAAGGAGCACACGGCCTCCAGGCTCTCCTCGGTCTTCTCGATCGGCGCCGGGCGGAAGGGCAGCACGCGCTCGTTGAAGAGCAGGATGTTGAAGCGCGTACCCTTCTCCAGGGCGTCGACGCAGCGGCGCGTCTCGCGCAGGGCGGTGAAGAGACGCGTGGGACCGTCCGGGTCGCCGCCCACGGGCTGGTTCATCGAGCCCGAGATGTCGAGGAGGAAGAGCACGACGTCCGCCTCCAGCGGGATGCCGAAGAAGCGCGCGCCCTGTTCCGGCGCGACTTCCTGCAGCGTCTCGGACAGGCGGAAGCCGTCGGGCTGGGCTTCCCACCAGCGCGCCCAGTCCTCTGGCCGGAACGACGGGAAGTCCTCGCCGGTCAGGGCGGCGAGGCCGGAGCGCAGCGCGGAGCGCACGCGGCGGCGCGAGCCGGGCTGCCCCGGCGCCTCGCGGGCGAGCGCCAGGACCAGCTCCGGGATGGTGGCGGCGTCGGGGTGGGCGTGCAGGATCTCGCAGGCGGCGAGCCGCACCGTCCAGGCGCGATCGGCGAGAGCCTGGACGGCGAGCGCCAGGAGCCGGCCTCTCGCCTCCGCGCCGGCCTCCGTGCCGGCGAGCCGGTCGACGGCGAGGAGCGCTTCCAGGCGCACGCCCGGCTCCGGGTCCTTGAGCGCCCGCTCGAGCGGCCCGAGCGCGGCCGGATCGCCGAGGTCGGCGAGGCTGCGCGCCGCGACCGCGCGCAGCAGGGCTTCCTCGTCCTGGAGCAGGGCCGCGATGCGCTCGAGCGACTCAGTGTCGCGCATGGCGCCGAGCGCGCGCGCCGCGGCCGCGCGCCGCGCCAGGCCGTCCCGCGCCGACTCGTCCCGCAGCGGAGCGCTGCGCAGCCACTCGCGCGCCTCGGTCCCGTCGACTCGCGCCAGGGCCTCGGCGGCCAGGCGGCGCACGAGCCATGGCTGCTGCCGCACGCAGCGCCGGCGCTCCCGGTCCGGCACGGGATCGCAGGCCACCGCCCCGGCCAGCAGCTCCTCGAGCTGGACCAGTCCCTCGGTGCGGAAGTAGCGCACGCCGCAGGAATCCCCGGCCGCCTCGGGCGCCGACAGGCAACCGGCCTCGACCTGCTGGTAGAGGTCGACCCTGCCGCGCTGGTAATGCTCAAACCAGCGCTGGAAGGCGTCGATTCCGCCGCCGGACGCGCATGGCGCCAGCGCGCCAAGGAAGAGCGGCGTCGCCAAGGATAACGCGAGGAGGTCAGTGCGCACGGCCATGTTGCCTTGCGGGGACGCGGGGTAGGGCACGCATGATTGATCGGGTCACGAGCCAGAGGATGTTAGGACAGCGGAGGATGGGCGGCGAAATAAATGTCCGGAAGGAGGGGAGGGGACGAGAGGGGAGGGGACGAGAGGGGACGAGAGGGGAGGAGAGGGGAAGGGAAGAAAGAGGAGCGTCGCAGCCGCTTCTCCGGGATCGGGAGCGACAGCGCGGCAACCGGTGCATCGCGTGCGCGAGGAACGAGCACGGGCTCGTCGAGGTCGAGGCGATGCGGGCGGTCCGGTGGCGTGAGGCACGGGCGGCGTGAAGTGGAACGAAGCCGCGGTCGCACCCTCTCGCGGAGAAGCGCTGCTCCGCTCCGCTCGCGGCCTACCCCGCTGCGCGCGGTCAAGGCGGGCTGCTCGAGACGAGTTACGTGAGGAAGTCGGTCGCGTGCAAGAGCCCGCGACCGCCCCAGAATCCATGCACCGCGCGGGGCGCGCGGTGCGGAGGAGCGTCGCGGCCGTTTCCCTGGCGTCCGGGGCCGGCAGCGCGACGCCCGGTGCATCGCGTGCGCGACGAACGAGGAGAGGCTCGTCGAGGTGGACGGCGATGCGGGCGGTTCGGAGGCGTGAGGGACGCTGGGTGTGAAATGGTACGAGCGTCGCGGGCCGGCCCCTTCCCCAGGGAAACGCCGCTCCGCTCCGCTCGTGCTCGGCCCCGATGGTGCGGCTTCAACCTTCCGTGTGGGTAACGGCACATAGGGTGGGATAGAGATCGAGGCCTCCGAGATGGAAGAGGATCGCGGTTCGAAAGCGGGCGCGATTGCGGAAGCCACAGGCCCGGGCCTCGATCTTCTGGATCATCGCGTTGAACGACTCGCTGATCGCGTTGGTCGCGCGGAACAGCACCGCATTGATCACGCCGTGCAGGTGCTCGCGGATCATCCGCGCCGCCTTCTTGATCGGCTCCATGCGGGAACGAAGTGCCCAGGCGATCCACGGCCTCCCGCCGCGCTCCGCCCATCCGCGCGAGGAGTAGTTCCAGAGTCTCGCCGCGGTCTCCTTGATCGCCCAGGCCCGCGCCGTCTTCAGCATCCCCCGCGTCACCCGCTGGAACTCGCACCGCGAACGCGGGGCCGGAACCCCGCGCCGCTTGAGCCACAGGTAGCGCGTCCCGACGAGCGCGGGGTTTCCCTCCGCGAGCAAGGCCTGGTTCTCGCGCTTCTGCACCTCGTTCACCGCGTCGTTCAGGTGCTCTGCGACGTGGAACCGGGCGAAGGCGATCTTCTCGTCGGCGCCAGGGATGCGCTCCCGAACGGCTTTGATGAAGGCGGCCGACATGTCCATCGCGACGACCTCGATGGCCGCCAGCTCCTCGGGCGCCGGTCTTTCCAGCAGACCGTCGAGGCTCTCGCGCGAGTGCTCGTCCGCCACGTCCACGACGTGCGGGCCGTCCATGTCGATCAGGGTGGTCACGTACTCGTGGCGCTTCTGGAACGATGTCTCGTCGATCGCGATCCGCGTGGGCGCGTCGCCCGAGCGCCGTGCGAGTTCGCGCTTCACCGCGCGCCGCTGGATGCCGTCGACCTCGCGCCAGGTCAGGTGCATCTGCTCGGCCACGGCCTTGATGCTCGCCTCGCGCAGCCGGTCGATCACGAGGGCTTAGAACAGCGCCGTGAACCGGCTCCAGGGTTCGGCCCACGGCACCGCGATCTGATGCACGCCATGCTCGGGGCAGTCGGCTCGCGGGATCTCGACCTCCAGGATCGTCCGGTACTGGCACGTGTCCAGGTGGCGGAAGCGCCGCAACCGGTGACCGAACCGGGAGCACGCCGCAGCACACTGCGGGCACGGCACGCGAGCGTCGCCGGCGTATCCAACGAGCACCCGCACTTCTCCTCCGGCTCGATCCAGCACGACGTCGGTGACCAGCCACGGCTCGCGGACACCCAGGATCTGCGCGTACAGCTGTCGATCTCTCATCCAGCGCAAGATAGAGGTGCCGGCCGGGGTACCGTCAAGGCGACAGGTGGCTCCCGCCTCCCCAGGGCAAGGGCTTTGGCGCGCCCGCTCCTCATCCGGAAGGGGCGGGCGCGCGAACTGCGTCGGTCCGACAACCGGCGAGCGCAGCCCCGCGGTGAAGGGACGCACGGCCGTGACGAGCCGCTTCGGCTCGGCGCGGCTGTGCGCCCGGAACCGCAGGCGGAGCGTGGCTTCCCTGAGCCCCCAAGGAGGACACGTCGAAATCGGCAGCACCCAGCCTCTGGCGTTGCAAGAACGCCGCAACAAGCTCGGTCCGCTACCCACACAGAACGTCGAAGCCCCCGATGGTCGCGGTCAAGGGTGCGCCGGTAAACCGGCAGAGAGTTGAGGATGAAAGAGCCTTACGGAGAAGGACCAGCGATCCACTCCGACCCCGAGTCATGGGCAGGCGGTCGTGAGGCCGCAGGCCAAGCGTTGACAGGGGCAGCGGCGG
>JACQZJ010000144.1 GCA_016213895.1 Planctomycetota bacterium
CGCATCATCAACGTCCCCCAGGGCGAGTTCGTGATGCTGGGCGCGCTCGTGATGGTCACGCTCGTCAACCGCGGGGCGGGCCCGGCGCCCGCCTTCGCGCTCACCGTCGCAAGCGTCGCGGTGTTCGCGGCGCTGCTGGAGCGGGTGGCGATCCACCCGCTCCGTGCGGCGCCGCCGCTCGCGGCGGCTGGCGCCGCTGGGACCGAGCCCGGCCTGTGCGTCAACTGCGAGGAGCGCGTCTACTGTCTCAGGCCCAAGCCGCCAGGAGGAGTATGGCACTGCGAGGAGTACCGCTAGGCAGCCCCTCGCCGCGCCTGGAGCCACCCCATGAACCCAAGCGTTCACACGGACAGCAAACCGCACGAGGAAGGCCGCGCCGGCAGCCTCATCGCATCCCTCGAGGAGATCCAGGCCAGGTACGGCTACCTGCCGCAGAAGGCCCTGCTCGACCTGCACAAACGCACCGGCAGCTCGCTGGTCGACATCTACGGGGTCGCGACATTCTACCGCGCCTTCAGCCTCAAGCCGCGCGGCAAGCACCTGATCTCCGTCTGTCTCGGCACCGCCTGCCACGTCAACCGCGCGCCCGTGGTGGCGCGCGAAGTGGAGCGCCTTCTCAACGTCAAGGCCGGAGAGACCACCGCGGACCGCGAGTTCACCCTCGAGACGGTCAACTGCCTGGGCGCCTGCGCCCTCGGCCCGGTGGTCGTCGTGGATGGGCACTACTTCCCGGCAGTCACCACATCCAGAGTAGGCGACATCCTGCAGTCGGCCCGCGTGGGTCTGAACAACGTCAAGGTCGAGACCGACGAACGCGTCTTTCCCCTTGAGGTGAGCTGCGCCCGCTGCAACCACAGCCTGATGGACCCCACGCACCCGATCGACGGCCACCCGTCCATCCGCGTCACGGTCTCCTTCGACAACCAGCACGGCTGGACGGCGCTCTCCTGCCTCTACGGCAGCTACAACGTCGCCAGCGAATACGAGATCCCGGATGACACCGTCGTCAACATGTTCTGTCCTCATTGCCACGCCGAGCTGCTGGGCGGCGGAAGCTGCATGGAGTGCGGCTCGCCAATGGTCCCGATGATCGTGCGCAGCGGCGGCATCGTGCAGATCTGCACGCGCCGCGGCTGTCTCGGCCACATGCTCGACCTGAGCGGCGCCATCGTCCATTGATCTATGACCGCACCGCGTGCGGAGGATTCCACCCGATGAAACGGCTCGAGAACGTCGCCGAGCTCCATGAGTTCCGCCTGCGCGTAATGAGCGAGGCCAACGAGAAGACGCAGGGTCCGGCTCTCGTCGTCTGCGCCGGGACCGGCGGGCAGGCCAGCGGATCGAACGACATCATCCGCGTCATCAAGCGCTACATCCTCGATCATGACCTGCAGGAGAAGGTCGCCCTGCGCATAACCGGTTGCCAGGGCTTCTGCGAGATGGACCCGTTCATCGTGGTCGAGCCGGGAGGCCATCTCTACCCCAAGCTGCGCATGGCCGACGTGCCGCGTGTCATCGAGTCCGCGCTGCGCGCCGAGGTCGACGAGGAGCTGATCTACCGCCAGCCGGACGAGGACCGCGCCTACGCCAGCCAGGACGAGATCCCCTTCTTCAAGAAGCAGACACGCACCATCCTCGGCGACAACCAGAAGCTCGATCCGATCCGCGTTCTGAACTACATCGAGCGCGGCGGCTACGCCGCGGCGGAGAAGGTCTTCTTCCGGCTCGACCCGGCCTGGATCGTCGAGGAGGTCAAGCGCTCCGGCCTCCGCGGAAGGGGCGGCGCCGGCTTCCCCACCGGCCGCAAATGGGAGCTGGCGCGCGCCGCGGTCAGCCCGGACGGCCGCAAGTACGTGGTGTGCAACGCAGACGAAGGTGACCCCGGGGCCTACATGGACCGCAGCCTGCTCGAGGGAAACCCGCACGCCATCATCGAGGGCATGCTCATCGCCGCGGCCGGCATCGGCGCGACGCACGGCATCATCTACGTGCGCAGCGAGTACCCCCTCGCCGTCAAGCACGCGACCATCGCTCTGCGCCAAGCCCGCGACCTGGGGCTGCTCGGGAAGAGCATCCTCGGCGCCGGCTTCGACTTCGACGTCGAGATCGTGCGCGGCGCGGGCGCCTTCGTCTGCGGCGAGGAGACCGCCCTCATCAAGTCGGTGGAGGGCCGCCGCGGCGAACCGCGCCAGCGTCCGCCCTATCCCATCGCCAAGGGCATCAACGGCTGCCCGACCTGCATCAACAACGTCGAGACCCTGGCCAACGTGCCGGTGATCATCGTGCGCGGGGCGGACGAGTACGCCAAGGTCGGCACGCCCGGCAACACCGGCACCAAGATCTTCTCCCTGGTCGGCAAGATCCGCAACACCGGCCTGGTCGAGGTGCCGCTCGGCATGACGATCAGCGAGGTGGTGCACGACATAGGCGGTGGCGCGCCCGGGGGCAAGCGCATCAAGGCGGTGCAGACCGGCGGCCCCTCGGGGGGCTGCATCCCGGCGCGCATGTTCGATCTGCCCATCGACTACGACAGCCTGGTGCAGGCCGGGTCGATCATGGGTTCCGGCGGCATGATCGTCATGGACGAAGACACGTGCATGGTCGACGTCGCCAAGTACTTCATGCGCTTCCTCAAGGACGAGTCCTGCGGCAAGTGCTTCACCTGCCGCAAGGGCACGCAGCGCATGTACGAGATTCTCGACGGTATCTCGCGCGGCAAGGCCACGCTTGACGACCTCGACCTCCTCGGCGAGCTGGCCGAGGTGGTGCGCGACACGTCCATGTGCGGGCTCGGGCAGTCGGCGGCGAACCCGGTCCTGAGCACGCTGCGCTACTTCCGCGACGAGTACGTGCGCCACATCGTCGACAAGCGCTGCGACGCCTTCGTGTGCAAGGAGCTGGTCGGCGCGCCCTGCCAGGCCTCCTGTCCGCTCGGCACGGAGGCGTGGCGCTACGTGGCGCACATCGCCGCGGGGGATTACGAGGAGGCCTATCGGACGATCCGCGTCTCCAATCCCTTCCCGTCGGTGTGCGCCCGGGTCTGTCACCATCCCTGCGAGGAACGGTGCCGCGCGGGCACGAGCGGCGGAGACCCGATCGCGGTGCGCGCGCTCAAGCGCTTCGTCACCGACCACGTGGACCCGGCGGCCTATGTCCCGGAGCGCAGGACGTGGCAGGACGGCCCGGCGCCGCGCGTCGCGGTGGTCGGGGCCGGCCCGGCGGGACTGGCGGCCGCCCACGAGTTGTCCCTGGCGGGGTGCCAGGTCACGATCCTGGAGAGCGCCGACCGGCCCGGCGGCATGCTCACCTGCGCGATCCCGCCCTACCGCCTGCCCAGGGACGTGGTCGAGCGCGAGATCGCGTCCCTCCTCGACGGGAACGTCACGCTGCGCTGCGACACGGCGCTCGGACGCGACTTCACGGTGGACGAGCTGTTCGCCCAGGGCTTCCAGGCCGTGCTGCTCGCCATCGGCGCGCACCGCAGCAAGCCGCTCGGCCTCGAGCACGAGGAGGCGGCCGGCATCGTGCCGTCCATCGAGTTCCTGAAGGCGTACTACGTCAAGGGAATGCGCCTGGCGCGCGGGCGCGTGGGCGTCGTGGGAGGCGGCAACTCGGCCATCGACGCCGCCCGCACCGCGCTGCGCTTCCGCGAGGTGGAGAAGGTGACGGTTCTCTACCGGCGCACGCGCAAAGAGATGCCGGCCTTCGCCGAAGAGGTGGAGGCCGCCGAGCGCGAGGGAGTCGAGCTCCGCACCCTCGTCAGCCCGGTGCGCGTCATCGCCGCGGCCGGCAGGCTGAGCGGGCTCGAGTGCCTGACAAACGAGCTCGGCGATACCGGCCCGGACGGCCGCCGCCGGCCCGTGCCTCTCCCCGGCACGGAGCACGTCGTCGAGCTGGATACTCTCATCGTCGCCATCAGCGAGGAAGCCAACGTCGACTCCCTCGAGGGCGAACCGCCCGCCGGCATCGAGGTCACTCGCGGCCGCACGGTGCGCGTCGACACCCGCTCGCTGGCCACCGGCCGCCCGGCCGTGTTCGCCGCCGGGGACATCACCACCGGTCCGAACACCGTGGTCGACGCCATTGCCCAGGGCAAGCGCGCGGCCGCGGCCATGCTGCGCTTCCTGCGTGGGGACGAGCCGGCGCCCCTGCCCGCCTCGTCCATGCCGAGCGCCCACGTGCCGCCCCAGGAGCCCCCCAGCGGCGAGCCGCCCTCCTCCGCGCGTGCGCACAGCCCTCTCGCTCCCGCCGAATGGCGCATCCGCAACTTCGCCGAGGTGGAGTCCACGCTCTCTCCGCAGGAAGCCGCGTGCGAGGCCAGGCGCTGCCTGCGCTGCGACCTCGAGTTCACCAAGCCGGCCGACGACCACGAGGCGGCGCCCGCCGCCGGGAGGCAAACCGCGTGATCCAGCTCACCATCAACGGACTGCAGGCTTCCTTCGAGAAGGGCACCACCCTCCTCGAGGCCGCCAGGTTCCTCGGCTTCCCCATCCCCACGCTCTGCCACATGGAAGGGCTCTCACCCTACGGCGCCTGCCGCCTGTGCGTGGTGCAGATCGGGGACGGCCCGGGCGCCAAGCTCGTCTCCTCGTGCACCTACCCGGTCGAGGAGGGAATCCGCGTGCGCACCGCGTCCTCCCGCGTGATCCGCGCGCGCCGCATGATCATCGAGCTGCTTCTCGCCTCCTGCCCCCAATCCAAGGTAATCCAGGACCTGGCCTCAGAACACGGCGTGCGCCAGCAGCGCTTCCGGCAGGAGCACGAGACGTGCATCCTCTGCGGACTGTGCGTGCGCATGTGCGAGGAGCAGATGGCGGCGGGAGCCATCGGCTTCCGCGGGCGCGGCGAGCACCGCACCATAGGCACGCCCTTCGATATCACGTCGGAGAAGTGCCGCCAGTGCGGGGGCTGCATCTACGTCTGCCCCACCTGCCAGCTGCGCTGCACCTACACCGCGCCGGAGAAGGCGATCTGCGGCGGCTGCGCCAACCTGCAGCCCCCGTGCCTGGAGAAGGAGCGCTTCGACGACATGATGTGCTTCATGGAGCCGTGCGTGGCTTGCGAGATCAAGAAGAACTGACCGGCCGGAGAGCGTATTCCCGGACCGCTGAAAGGAGTCTCCCTGATGTCATCGACGTTATCCAGAGTCAACTCGTCGGCCGCGACCCTGACGAAGAACCGGACCGAGGGCTCCGTGACGCCGCAGTCCGGGATGTGCGTCACGTGCGTCGACGGCTGCATCGGCATGTGCGAGATCGGCAAGTCGGCCTATCGTGGCCACGAGGTCATCTACCCGCAGCCCTTCGGCGTCATCACCACGGCGTCCGAGAAGGTCTATCCGGTCGATTACTCGCATTTCAACATCATGGGAACCGCAGTCGGCGCCGTCGGCATCAAGGCCGACAGTGACGTGGCGATCTTCCCCAACGTCAGCCTCGAGGTCCATTTCGGCCACGACAAGAAGATCAAGTTCCGCTACCCGTGGATCATCCCGGGCATCGGCTCGACCGACATCGCCAAGAACAACTGGGAGGGCCTGGCGATCGGCTCCGCGCTCGCCGGGACCGGTTTGACCATCGGCGAGAACGTCGTCGGCATGGACGTTCAGGCCACGATCAAGAAGGGCCGCGTGCTGGACACGGTCGACCTCAAGCGCCGCGTCAAGCTCTATCAGGACCACCAGCGCGAAGGGTATGGCGCGATCATCGTCCAGGCGAACGTGGAGGACACGCGCCTCGGCGTCCAGGAGTACGCCATCGACAAGCTGGGCGTGCAGATCGTCGAGCTGAAGTGGGGACAAGGCGCCAAGAACATCGGCGGCGAGGTGAAGATCCGCGATCTGAAGAAGGCGCAAACGCTCCACGAGCGCGGCTACGTCGTGCTGCCCGACCCCACCGACCCGGACGTGATCCGCGCCTTCGAGCGCGGCAGCTTCAAGGAGTTCGAGCGTCACTCGCGCGTCGGCATGGTCACCGAGGAGGGCTTCGCGCAGCGCGTGGCGGAGCTGAGGAAGGCCGGCGCGAAGTACGTCTTCCTCAAGACCGGCGCCTACCGCCCGGCCGATCTGGCCCGCGCCGTGAAGTTCTCCTCGAAGTACGGCATCGACCTGCTCACCGTGGATGCCGCGGGCGGCGGCACCGGCATGAGCCCGTGGCGCATGATGAACGAGTGGGGCATCCCTCCGGTGGAACTGCACACCCTGCTCTACGAGTACGTCAAGACCTTGGCGGACCGCGGCGAGCACGTCCCGGCCATCGCCGTGGCGGGCGGCTTCACCTTCGAGGATCAGATCTTCAAGGGTCTCGCCCTCGGCGCCCCCTTCGTCAAGCTCGTCGGCATGGCGCGCTCGCCGATCGCCGCCGCCATGGTCGGCAAGACCATCGGCCGCACCATCGACCAGCACGAGATCCCCGTGTACGTGGAGCGCTTCGGCAGCACCAAGGACGAGATCTTCGTCACCGCGCCGCACCTGAGGAAGGAGCTGGGCGACGAGGAGTTCGAAAGGATCCCGACCGGCGCCCTCGGCCTCTACACCTACTACGAACGCCTCGCCCAGGGCCTGCGCCAGCTCATGTGCGGCGCGAGGAAGTTCGGTCTCGAGCACATGACGCGCGACGACCTTGCCGCGCTCACGCCCGAGGCGGCGGCCCTCAGCGGCATCACCTTCATCAAGGACGTCGACAAGAAGGAAGCGGCCGAGATCCTCAACGGCCGCTGACATGAGTTCAGCCCATGCTCTCCACCGGCGGGTGGCGGGGGGCGTGCTCCCGCTGCCCGCCGGCTTTGCCCTGGCGGCTCCTCCTATAGCTCGCGCGCAACGGGATACAGGTTCCAGCGCTCGCCGCGATAGGGACTGCGTTCGTAGAAGAACTCGAGGCGGCGGCGCGGATCGCTCGCGAACTCGGGGTCGCCGGCGAGCTTCTTCTGGAACTCTGCCGCGAGCGCCGCGTCCTCGGCGAGCATGCGCCGCGCGAGCGGCTCGAGCGCGTACGCCTCGAAGTACTCCGCGCGCTGCAGCACCTCGAGGAAGAAGCCCCACTGGAAGAACGAGTCGCGCGAGGCCGGCTCAAGCAGGAGCACGGCGAGGACGCCGAGCGGCTGGTCGGTGGCGACGCGCGCCGACCCCGGCGGGAACACCTGGCGCCGGCGCTCGACCGCGGCCGAAGAGGTGACGGTGACGTGCCCCTCGTAGGGCACCTCGCCGAGCTTCGAGCCGCTCAGGCGGTACATCTCCACCTCCAGCTCGCGCGGCTCGTGGATCACCTGCATCTCAACGCCGTGGAGCGCCAGGCGCTCGATCACCTCGGGCCAGGAAGGCGGTATCCAGTAGGCGGCAGGCGGCGCGACCCACTCCACGGGTTCGGTCATGCGCTGCCAGGGAATGGTCGCCTCGATGGGCTGGCCCAACCACTCGACGATCGAGCTGCCCGTGACCTCCGACGCGACGACGCGCGCGGCGATGCCCTTGAACGCGATCTTCTCCGCTTCGCCCTGCGGCACGCGCCAGGCAAGCGGCACGCGCTGCGGCCGCCGCCGATCCTTCGAGATGGCCGCGCGCAACGCGCCGCCCTGCTCCGCGAGCACGCGCATGCAGCTCTCGAGCAGCACGCGCGTGCCGAGCACGCGCTGCGCGAAGGGCTTGAGCGAGTGGTTCTCGACCAGCAGGGTGGGTAGGTGGCGCGCGTCGCCGTAGCCGTTCGAGAAGCGCGGCGTCGGCGTCCAGTCGACGATCCCCTGCCCGAGGTCCGCCTCGTCCCGCGCGAAGACGAGCGGACCGGGCACGTGCCCCCACGCCTCCAGCTCGCGCCAGCACGCCGGAGTCAGCACGTCCCGCAGCCAGGCGGCGCAGCACGGCGACCAGCCGTGGTCGCCGGTGAAGCCGGTAGTGACGTCGTACTGGTAGTCGATGCCGTCCGTGACGTGCACGTCGAGGTAGAGGTCCGGGTCCCACTGGTCGAGGGCGGCCACCAACCCGCGCACCTCGGGCGCGTCGAGCTTGGCGTAGTCGCGGTTGAGGTTGAGGTTGCGGGCATTCGTGCGCCAGCCCTGCAGCTCGGGCCCGCGCTGGTTGATGCGGTTGGTCCTGGAGCTGCGCTCGTGGCCGTCGACGTTCAAGATCGGCAGGAACAGCAGGTTGGCGCCGGCCAGGAGCTCACGCCGCGTGCCCCGGGTCGTCAGGTCGCGTAGCAGCATCATGCCGGCGTCCTTGCCGTCGATCTCGCCCGAATGGATGCCGGCCTGCACGAAGAGCGTGGGCTTGCCCGCCGCCTTGAGCGCCCGCGGCGTGAAGGCGCGGTCCGCCGAGGCGATCACCAACCACACGTCGCGCCCCTCGTGGCTCCTGCCGATGGAGGTCATCTCCACCTCGGGAGCGGCCGCGGCCAGGCGCGCGAGCCAGGCCACGGTCTCGTCATAGGAGGGCGTGCGCGTCAGGCCGCTCTCCTCGCAGGGCGTGATCCAGGGATCCCCCGCATCCGCCGCCAGCTCGCGGCTCTGGCCGTCCCAGGGGAGAAGCGGCGGCAGAGGAGCGGGTTCGTTGGCGGCGCGCCCCGCACGAGCGGCGGCGAAGAGGAGCAGCGCGCAGGCGAACGTCCGGGATGGGCTCATGAAACGTCTCTCCGTGCGGATCCCGCGCCGCCGCGGCGCGTGCGGCTCGCGCCTACCTGTCGACCGGGAAGGGCTCGTGGGCCGCCGGCTCGCGTGGCTCCGCCTCGATCTTCTGCAGCAGCACCTCGACCGCCTTCATGAGCTGCGCATCGTAGCCGCGGGCCATCTCGGCGGGCGAAAGGTCGACCTCGATGTCCGGCGTGATGCCGGTGTTCTCCACCACCCAGCGCCCCTCGGGATCATAGATGCGGTAGTCGGGCGCCGTCAGCGAACCGCCGTCGACCAGGCTGATGAACATGGACACCCCCACCAGCCCGCCCCAGGTGCGCGTGCCGATCACCGGCCCGAGCTTCTTCATCTGGAACTCCATGGGCAGCATGTCGCCGCCGGAGCCGGCCTGGCGGTTGGTGATGAGCGCGAGATGCGCGCGCGTCACCACCGCCGGCGTGGTCTGCGGCTGCGAGTAGCGCCGCGTCCACCAGGCGAGCAGCGGCTTGCCGAGGCGCTGCAGGAAGATGTCGGGATCGAGGCCGCCGCCGTTGAAGCGCCCGTCGATGACCAGGCCCCTCTTCTGCGTCTGCGAGTAGAAGTACTCCGGGAACTCGCGGCATGACCCGACGTACGTGTCCGGGAGGTGCATGTAGCCGATCTGCCCTTGCGACGCCTCGTTCACCACGCGGCGGTTGTGCTCCACCCAATCGCGATAGCGCAGGGTCTGCTCTCCGGCGCGCGGCTCCGTCTTCACCTCGCGCGCCCCCTCGCGCACCGGGATCTCGTTGAAGAGCAACGTCACCTGGTCGCCGACGAGGCCCACGAAGTAGGAGTATATGCTGCGCCCGCCGGTCACCTCCACGCCGTTCACGGCAATGAGGTAGTCGCCGGCGCGCACGTCCTTGCCCGGCCCGGCGAGCGGCGGGAACGTGCGGCTCGTCCAGTCGGGAACGGAGTAGATCTTCTTCAGGCGATAGCGGTCGGCCGCCTTGTCCAGCTCCCAGTCGGCCCCGAGCAGCCCGACGTCCACGTACTCGAACTTGCGCTGCACGTCGCCGCCGGAAACGTAGGTGTGCGAGGTGTTCAGCTCCCCGATCATCTCGCCCACGAGGAAGCTCAGGTCCTGGCGGCAGGAGGCGTAAGGCACGAGTCGGCCGTACTTCTCCTTGACGGCGCCCCAGTCGATGCCGTGCATGTTGGGCTCGTAGTAGAAGTCCCGCTCCAGGCGCCACGCCTCGTCGAAGATCTGCCGCCACTCGGCGCGCGGATCGAACCAGACCTTCAGGTCGGAAAGCCCGACGCTGTCCCCGGCTCCGGCCTGCGGCGCGGCCTTGGTGATGCCGACCTTGTCGTTCTGGCGATAGACGATGTGCTTGCCGTCCGCCGAGAGGCGGTACTCGGTCACGCCGGAGAGCACGTCCTCGGACTTCTGCTCCTCGAAGGAGAAGGCGTGCAGGTCCATGCTGCTCGGAACGCGGAACTCGAAGCGGTTGAAGTCGCCCTCCTCCTGGTCGAGGTAGAAGAGGTGCGTGTCCGAGCAGGCGAGCGCCCGGTAGTTGCCGCGCGAGACCGGCAGCGCCTCGACGCGCCCGGCGATCCCCTCGAAGTCGATGCGTACGCGCGGCTGCTCGTCTTTCTTCTCCGCCGGCGCCTGCTCCTGCGCCGCTTCCTCGCCCTTCTCCTCGGCCTCCTTCTCCTCTTCCTTCCCCTCCTTCTTCGCCTGTGCCTCATCGCTCTTCAGCGGCAGAAGCGGCGCGCCGTCACGCGCCAGGGTGACGGCGTAGATCCCCGCCACCTGCTTGTACACCATCTCCCACTCGAAGTCGCAGAAGGTCGGATCGAAGCGGCGGTTCGACACGAACAGCAGGTGCTTGCCGTCCCTGGTGAAGGTCGGGCCGAAGTCGTTGTACAAATCCCCGCTCAGGCAATGAGCCGTCTTGTCCTCCAGCGAGTAGACGTAGATCCGCGAGACGAGGTCGGAGTCGATCTTGGTGTAGGCGAGCCAGCGGCTGTCCGGCGACCACTGGAAGTCGTTGATCGGCTTGAGGTCCAGGCCGCAGTCGACCGGCTCGGACGCGGAGTGATCCACCTCGACGACCTCCTTGCTGGCGACGTCCACGTAGTAACAACGCAGCGTCTGGTCGGCGAAGGCGATCTTGCTCGAGTCGGGCGACCAGCGCAGCGTGTGGCGGTAGCCGTTGGCGTGGCTGGTGAGCTGGAGCGTCTCCTCCTGGCCCAGCGGATCGGCCAGGTGGACGGCGTACTCGCCGCTCGCGTCCGACAGCCAGGCGATGGTCTTGCCGTCGGGCGACCAGGCCGCGTCCTTCTCGCGTGTGCCGCAGTCGCGCGACAGGTTGCGCGTCGGCCCGTCCTTCTTCGGCACGGAGAAGACCTCGCCGCGCGCGACGACCAGCGCGCGCTCTCCTCCCGGGGAGCAGTCGATCTGGGTGACGGACTCCGCCACGCCCTTCATGTAGGGACGCGCCTCCTCGGCGTCCGCCCTGACCTCGACCGGGATCTTCCGGGTCGCGCGCGTCTCCAGGTCGAGGAGCCAGAGCTCGCCGCCGTGCTCGTAGGCGATGCGGCCGTCTCCCAGGCTCGGGCGCTGCACGTCGTAATCCGTGTGGTCGGTCCACTTCTCGATGCGGCCGGTGTCCACCTCGTAGGAGTAGATGTTGAGCACGCGCTCGCGATCGGAGCAGAAGTAAATGTGCCGGCCGTGCCACATGGGCAGGCGATCAGTGCCCTCGAAGGTCGTCAGCCTGCGGTCCTCGAGGGTGGCGAGGTCGCAGAGATACACGTCCTGGGCAAGCCCGCCCTTGTAGCGCTTCCAGGTGCGGTGCTCGCGCGCCGCGCGGTTGTAGGCGATCTTGGTGCC
>JACQZJ010000145.1:0-19686 GCA_016213895.1 Planctomycetota bacterium
GGCTCCAGCGCTGCGTACCAGATTCGAGGCGTTTTCTTCGCCTTCCCGCGCGATTCCCCCGGCAATGGCGCCGTTTCCCCGCGAGCGCCCGCGGCTACTTGATCTTCCCGCACTTGGCGCACTTGTGGATGATGGTCGTCTTGTAGTACCCCTCCTTGACCAGCACCTTCTCGTAGATCGGCTTGCCGTCCTTGTCGTAGCCGACGAGCTTCTGGGTGTAGACCGGGGGAACCCAGGTCTTCTGCGTTTCCTTCACCCACTTGTGGTTCTTGCAGCCCGCGAGGGCCAGGAAGAAGCCGGATCTCTCCGGCCGAAGCGTTGCCGGGCGGGCGAGCCCCGCCTCGGCGAGCGGGGACAGGGCCAGCAGGCCCAGGAGCGCCGCGATCTTCACGTGTTTCAGGTCGAGGATGGCCATGGCTCACCGTCTCCATCGACGGGTCCGCGCCGTGAGTTTAACACGGCGCGGACCTGGCTTCGCGGACTGGTTTCGAGGACTAGAGGTACGCGACGAACTCCCGCCCGCCGTTCACGAAGACCCGGTACTGGGCCGTGCGGAAGCTGCCCTCCGTGATCAGCACGCGCTGAACGATCGGGTTGCCGCACAGGTCATAGCCGACCACCCTGTCCTCGAAGACCGGCTCGATCCACACGCGCTCGTACACGTAGTGGTAGGCCGGGGGAAGGATGACCGGCGGCGCGATGAAGATCGGCGCGGGCACGCCCACGCTCACGGAGAGCCCGCCGAACGACACGTGGCCGAAGGCGCCGAAGGCGGGGCCCATCGGATACACCGGCCCGTACACGTTCTTGTGGACGACCTTGTTGACGTGCTTGTTCACGAACACCGTGCCCCCGTGCTTGTGCTTCACGATGTGGGAATGGGAGACCACGTGCTTGGTGACGGTCGCAGCCTGAGCCAGGCTGGTCATGCCGAACGAGGCCGCGAGGGCGGCGGAGGCCAGGATCATCGTGTGCTTCTTCATGGTTCGACTCCTTGTTTCTGCTGCGCGAGTTCGGTGCGCTTGGTTTCGAGTTCGATATACCCTTGAACACGCGCCATGCCAGTTCCGGACGCGGCTGGCGATTGTCCACAACATCTTGCGAAATAATGGCTTTCGAGACATTGCACCTGCCGGGCGCGCCGGCCTGCGGATGCGGCGTTAGCTGGCTCTAACCACCGGCTCGGCGGCCGTTACGAATCTGAGGCACGGCGGCAGGCCAGCGTGGGCGGCAGCGCGTTTCCAAAAGAATGGGCTTGAACCGCGATTGCTTGTTGGCAATATGGCCATTTAGCCATGACAAGAAGAACCAAGCACCCCATCGAGCGGTACGAGGCGCGGGCCAGGGTGGCCAAGGCCCTGGCCCATCCGAGCCGCCTGCTCATGCTGGACGCCCTCTCCGAGCGGGAACTCTGCGTGTGCGAGCTGACGGAGCTGGTCGGCGCCGACCAGTCCACGGTCTCGAAGCACCTCGCGCTCCTGAAGCAGGCGGGCGTCGTGGCCGACCGCAAGGAAGGCACGATGACCTTCTACCGGCTCAAGATCTGCTGTCTGCAGGAGTTCTGGACCTGCATCGAGTCGGTGCTGCGGCAAAACCTCGAAGACCAGCAGGCAGTGATCGGCGACCGCTGCGCCCCGGGAGGTCCCGTCGCATGAAGCAGTGGAAGATCCTCGCCGCGTTCGCCTCCATCTTCCTTGTCGCCTACGCGCTGCCCCTCTCCAACCCCAAGGTGGAGAGCGCCATCCTCGAAGCGTTCAAGATGCTCCAGTGGTACGCGCGCAACCACACCCTGGCGTGCGTGGTGCCGGCGCTCTTCATCGCCGGGGCGATCATCTCCTTCCTGTCGAAAGAGGCCGTGCTCCGGCACCTCGGGCCGAGATCCAGCAAGGTGACGGCCTACGCGGTGGCGTCCGTGTCCGGGACCATCCTGGCCGTGTGCTCGTGCAGCGTGCTGCCCATGTTCGCTGGGATCTACGCCGTGGGCGCGGGCCTGGGGCCAGCCTCGGCGTTCCTCTATTCCGGCCCTGCCCTGAACGTGCTCGCGATCTTCCTCACGGCGCGAGTCCTCGGCTTCGGCCTGGGCCTGTGGCGCGCGGTCGGCTCGATCGTGTTCGGCATCGTCATCGGGCTGATCATGGCCGCCGTCTTCCGCAAGGACGAGGAGAAGCGCGTGGCGGCCGCCGCGGCCCTGCCCGAGCCGCCGCGGGCGTCGCGGCGCCTCTGGCAGACGGTCCTCTACTTCGCCTGCATGATGGCGTTCCTCGTGTTCAGCGACTGGTACAACCCGGGAAACGTGGTCGTCACCACCGCCAGCGGTGTCGAGATCCCGGCGGTCATGCTGCAGGAAACGCGGGACGAGATCCTCATCCAGGTCGATCGCCCGGCCGCTGGCCACAGCGTCGGCGACAAGATCAGCTTGCCGAAGACGGATATCGAGCACCTCGCCGAGGGCCAGGGTGTGGTGATGTCCATCTACCACGCCAAGTGGTACCTCGCCGCGCTCATGGGCCTGGCCGTGTTGTGGATGGCGTGGCGCTGGTTCAGCAAGGACGAGCTGCGCGAGTGGATGCGGAACACCTGGGACTTCGCCAAGATGCTCATCCCGCTGCTCTTCGGCGGCGTGTTCGTCGTGGGCTTCCTGGGCGCGCTCCTGCCCGACGAGCAGGTCGCGGCGCTGGTCGGCGACAACGGCTTGATGTCGAACCTGACGGCGTCCGTGGTCGGCTGCCTGTTCTACTTCGCCACGCTCACCGAGATCCCGATCCTGCAGGCGCTGATGGAGCGGGGCATGCACCCGGGCCCGGCGCTCGCCCTGCTGCTCGCCGGGCCGGCGCTCTCACTGCCGAGCATCCTGGTCATCCGCTCGGTGATCGGGCTGAAGAAGACCTGCGTCTTCACCCTTCTGGTCATCGTCATGGCCACGGTCGTGGGCATGGCGTACGGATACCTGGCATGAGCAAAGGAGCCTTCCAATGAAGATCGAAGTGCTGGGCACGGGCTGCGCGAAGTGCAATTCGCTCGAGGAGGCCGTGCGGCGGGCCGCCAGCAAGCTCGGGCTCGACTACACGCTGGAGCACGTCAAGGAGATCAAGAGGTTCGTCGCGTACGGCGTGATGATCACGCCCGCCCTGGTCGTGGACGGGCAGGTCAAGGTCTCGGGCAAGGTGCCGAGCGCGGCGGAACTCGAGTCGATCCTGAGCTCGGCGGCGCGTCCCTCCGGCCCGGGAAAGTGCTGTTGCTAGGAGCCTGCGCATGACCGCTCGAACGAGGAACATCATCGCGCTGGCCGCGGTCGCGGCGATCGTCTCCTTCGCGTACTGGAACCGGTCGCGGCGGTCGCAGGACCCGGAGGGAGCGCCTCCCGCGGCGGCCGAGTCCACCGAGGCGGCCGACCCGACGGAAGCGGTGCTCGACGAGCTGATCGAGATCCCGGACTCCGCGGCCGCGCTCGACGAGGCGCCGATCCCGGCCGCTACGCCGGGCAGGCCGCGGCTCGTGGACCTCGGCGCCACCGAGTGCACAGCCTGCAAGATGCTGGCGCCGATTCTCGACGAGCTGCGCGAGGAGTACCGGGACCGGCTGGACGTGGTGTTCATCGATGTCTGGAAGAACCCCTCGGCCAAGGACCCGTACAACATCCGCCTCATCCCCACGCAGATCCTCTTCGACGGCAGCGGCGCCGAGGTGTGGCGCCACGAGGGCTTCATCTTCAAGGATGACCTGAAGGCCGCGTTCGCCGAGAAGGTCGGAGTGCAGTAGATGATCGAGGGTCTTGCCGAACAGCTCGCGCACGCCGTCCAGGGCAACCCGTGGATCGCGCCGCTCGCGGCTTTCCTCGGCGGTCTGCTCACGGCGGCGAACCCGTGCGTGCTTGCGGCCGTGCCGCTCATGGTCGGATTCGTCGCCGGGCAGGAGGCTGGCGAGAAGGGCAGCGTGCTGCGCTCCTTCCTGCTGGCGCTCGCCTTCACCATCGGCCTGACTCTCATGTTCGGCGTGCTGTTCCTGGCCACCTGGGCGGCGAGCTCCGTGCTGCGCCAGGGCTGGTGGACGTACATCGCCGGCGCGGTCTGTCTCCTCATGGGCCTGCACCTGCTGGGCGTGCTGCACGTGCCCATCCCGGCGCCCTCCGGGGTGCAGCCGAAGCACAGGGGCTTCGCCGGCGCGCTGCTGCTCGGGCTGCTCTTCGGCCTGATCTCCATGCCCTGCGCGGGCCCGGTCTTGATCGCCCTCCTGGCGGTCGTGCCCTTGAAGGGCGCGGCGTTTGGCGCCGTGCTCCTCACCGCCTACAGCTTCGGCCACTGCGGGCTCATCCTGGCCGGAGGCGTCTCCATCGGCCTGGTGCAGAAGATGGCGGACTCGCGCGGCTGGACGCGCAGCACGGCCGTGCTGCGGCGCGTGGCGGGCGTGTTGATCATCGGCGTGGGCGTCTGGGTCCTGTTCGCGGCATAGCGGCAGAGCGGCATATGGCACGACGCGTGACGATCCTCTTTCTGTGCACGGGCAACTCGTGCCGGAGCCAGATGGCCGAGGGCTTTGCCCGGACGCTGAAAGCAAGAGTGCTCGAGGCGCACTCGGCTGGAGTCTTGAAGAAAGGCCTCGATCCGCGCGCGGTGGCCGTCATGCGCGAGGCGGGCGTGGACATCAGCGGGCAGCGCTCCAAGACCATCGACGAGCTGGACCGGCGCGACTTCGACCACGTGGTGACGCTCTGCGACAACGCGCGCGACGCGTGCCCGGTGTTCCCGGGCAGGGCCCGGGTGCGGCACGCCGGCTTCGAGGACCCGCCCGCGCTCGCGGCTGAAGCAGCGAGCGAGGAAGAGGCCTTGAGCCACTACCGGCGAGTCCGGGACCAGATTCGGGCGTTCGTCGCGACCCTGCCCGAGTCGCTGGGGGCGAGCGCGCCCGCGAGGAACGGAGGCGAGCAGACATGAGCGAGAAGCGGCAGGGCCTGAGCCTGTTCGAGCGCTACCTGACCGCGTGGGTGGCGCTCTGCATCGTCGCGGGGATCGCGCTCGGCAAGCTGGCCCCGGGCCTTGCCGAGAGTCTCGACGGCATGTCCATCGACGTCAACGGCGCGCCGGTCGTGTCCATCCCGATCGCCGTCTGCCTCTTCTTCATGATGTACCCGATCATGGTGAAGATCGACTTCGCCGAGGTGGTGAAGGCCGGCAAGAGCGTGAAGCCCGTCGGCCTGACCTTGTTCGTCAACTGGGCGGTGAAGCCGTTCACCATGTACGGCATCGCGCTCCTCTTCTTGGGCGTGCTCTTCCGCGGGCTGATCGGCGCCGAGGCCACCGACCTGGTGAAGATGCCCTTCGGCCTGGATCTGGACCTGGGCGCGAGCTACGGCGCGGGCACGGTCGTGCTGCATGACGGCGTGAAGATGCTCGAGGTGCCGCTCTGGCGCAGCTACCTGGCCGGGTGCATCCTGCTCGGCATCGCGCCCTGCACCGCGATGGTCCTCGTCTGGGGCTTCCTCGCGCGCGGCAACGACGGCCACACCCTGGTCATGGTCGCCATCAACTCGCTCAGCATGCTGGTCCTCTATGGCGTGCTCGGCGGCTTCCTCCTCGGCGTCGGCCGCCTGCCGGTGCCGTGGCAGGCGCTGCTCCTGTCGATCGGCATCTACGTGGCCCTGCCGCTCGTCGCCGGCTATGCCTCGCGCAAGTGGATCCTGCGCGTCAAGGGCGAGGAGTGGTTCCGGCGCGAGTTCCTGCATTTCCTGACGCCGGTCACCATCTGCGCCCTGCTCCTGACCCTGGTGCTGCTCTTCTCGTTCAAGGGCGAGGTGATCCTCGAGAATCCGCTGACCATCCTCTGGATCGCGGTGCCGCTCTTCCTGCAGACCATGCTCATCTTCGCGCTCGGCTACTGGCTGTCCAAGCGCCTCGGCCTCGAGTACGCGGACGCGGCCCCGACCGCCATGATCGGCGCCTCGAACCACTTCGAGGTGGCGATCGCGACCGCGGTCATGCTCTTCGGCCTCTCCTCGGGCGCAGCCCTCGCGACCGTCGTGGGCGTGCTCATCGAGGTCCCGGTCATGCTGCTGCTCGTGCGCATCTGCCTGCGTACCAGCGGCTGGTTCGCGCCGGGCTGCCGCGCGGCGCGCGGGCCCTGAGCCGCAGGCGCGCGCACAGGCCGGCGCGGGCGCCCGCGTGCCGCCAGGATTCCATTGCTCCCCGAATCCCCATGAGGTGGTAGCCATGATGAAGACACCAGAGGCTCTCATGATCGTCCTTGCCTCCGTTCTGGCCGCGGGCGCGCTTGAGGGCTGCAGCTACTTCCCGAGCCGCGCCGACGACGCGCTGGAGATGTTCGACCTGGGCCTTACGTTCTCCAAGACGCCCCAGTTCTCGGCGTACATGAACTGCCCGGTGATCGCGCCCATCGGCTACGGCAGCGTGGACGGCTACTACGCCGGCATGGGGGGCGGCGGCCTGGGCGTGATGAAGCACCACCAGGAAAGCGCCGGGCTCCTGGTCTGGGGCCGCGAGGAGGTGGGCTGGGACGAGTTCGATCCCGAGGACGCGGACACGCTCAGTGTGCAGGGCGTCGGCGTGCTCGGCCTGGCCGAGGAGCCGGCGAGCGAGGAACCCTACACGGTCGCCTGCATCCACTACTTCCATCTCGGCTGGGTGGGGCTCGCGGCCAACGTGCGCTGGTTGGAGATTCCGGACTTCCTCGCCGGCCTGTTCTTCCTCGATCCGCTCGGGGACGACGGCGCGGACGGCTGCCAGGCGTGCGAGATGATGGCGCCCATCCTCGTCGCCCTGCGCGAGAAGTACGCCGGCAAGGCGAACGTCGTGTTCGTGCACGTGCGCGAGGAGGAGCTCCTTGCCGCGCGCTTCGGCATTCGCTCCATCCCGGTGCAGGTGCTCTTCGACCGGAGCGGCGAGGAGGTCTTCCGGCACTCCGGCTTCCTGGCGCAGGACGAGATCGAGCAAAAGCTCGCGGAGCTTTGCGTCGAGTAGGGGCGCGGCGCGCGAGCCCGGGCGCCACCCGCTGCAGTCAGACAGCCCGTCCGGCGCCTGCCCCTGCGCCGCGCCGGAACACGTAGATCGCCCAGCCCACGGTGTCCCTGCCCCACCGGAGGTAGGCCGCCTTGTTCCTGGCGACCCGTTCGACCAGCTCCGGGAGATCCGGATCATCCGGGTGGGCGCGAGCATGCTCGGCCGTCGCGTACCATTGCAGGCCTTCGTAGTTGTCCCAATCGTCCTTGCTGCTGGCGATCGTGTAGACCAGGTCGAGCCCTCGCCGTTCCCCGGCCTCGGCGTTCGAGGCGTGGCTGCCGAAGGCGTCCTTGGCGAGGCCGGCGGCCTGGAGGTACTCCTCAGGCGGCTCCCGCAGCCAGAAGGGCTCGCCGGCGATCACCCAGCCGCCGGGCTCGGCCAGGTTCACCAGAGCATCCAGGGTGCCGGCGTGTCCGCCGAAGATCCAGCTCGCACCGATGCATGAGGCCAGGCTGAGGCTGTGGGGCCTGTCGGGCCTGAAGTCGGCGCCGTCCATGCGCGTGAGGGTGATCTTCGCCCCCGGCACGCGCGCCTCGAGCCGCGCCTCCGCGGCGCTGACGAAATGGGGGGAGATGTCGATGCCCGTGCCGCGCACGTCATAGGCCTCGGCCAGGCGGATCAAGAACTCGCCCTTGCCGCAGGCGATGTCGACCACGCGGGAGCCGCGCGGCAGGCGCAGCAGCTCGACCAGCCGCGCCAGCGCCCGCTGACTCGTCGGATTGCACACGACGTGCTCGCGGTGAGTGATGTCATAGAACTTCCAGATGTCCATGGTCCGCCCTCGACTGCCTGATGCCTTGTCGCGCGCGCGGCACGGCGGCGGCGGCGACCTACCGCGGCTCGCGCACGCTCTTCCAGGTCAGGCCGAGCTGGAAGGCGAACTGGCGCCAGGCGTTGGCCGAGGAGCCGCCGAAGTACTGCTCGCACTCGGCGGCGTCCGGCAGGCCGCGGAAGTGGATCATGGTGCGGCGCACGATCTCGCGCACCACCTCCTCGCCGTGCTTCTTCCTGATGGCCGGGAGCGCCAGCGAGACCTCGCCGGCGAGGATGCGGCGAAACAGCGCGCCTGCGCCGCTCGGCGCCTCGAGCGCCGCCGCGCCCGGCTTCTCGAGCACGCGCTCGATCGCGGCGCGGTCGACCACCGGACACGCCGGATCGACCTCGGTGAAGAGGCGCTCGATGACGTGCCTGAGCTGGCGCACGTTGCGCGGCCAGTCCTCTTCCATGAGCAGCTCGAGGGCGCCGGCGTCGATGCGCGCCAGGCCGGAGGCGCCGAAGCGCGCGCGGCACTCGGCCAGGAAGAGCGCCGCCAGCACGGGGACGTCCTCGATGCGCAGCGCGAGCGGCGGCAGCACGATGCGCACCACGTTCAGCCGCTCGTACAGGTCGGGCCGGAAGGCGCCCTGCTCGACCGCCGCCCCCAGGTCGACGTTGGTCGCGGCGATGAAGCGCAGGTCGGCGCGCCGGTCCTTGGTGCTGCCGAGCGGGCGATAGGTGCGCTCCTCGAGCACGCGCAGGAGTTTCGCCTGCACCTCCTGCGAGATGTTGCCGATCTCGTCGAGGAAGAAGGTCCCGCCCTCGGCGCTGGCGATCAGCCCCTCCTTGCGCGCGTCGGCGCCGGTGAACGCCCCGCGCTCGTGGCCGAACAGCTCGCTCTCGACCAGGTTGCCCGACGTGGTGGTCAGGTCCGCCTTGACGAACGGCCGGGCGCGGCGGCCGGAGAGGTTGTGGATGGCGTGCGCCACGAGGTCCTTGCCCGTGCCCGTGGGCCCGAGGATGAGCACGTCGCTCGGCAGGGGCGCGGTGCGGCGGATGCGGCGGAAGACCTCCTGCATCGCGTACGACTTGCCGGCCTGGCCCTCGAAGAAGACGTTCGGGTCGGAACGGATGGCCGCGGCCGCCTCCTCTACCGGCAGGGAGGAGATCCAGGCCACGCCGCCGCCGGCCAGGGCCTCGCGCAGGTAGCGGTTCTCGCGGCGAAGCTGGCCGACCTTGGCGCCTTCCTCCTGCTTGGCGAGCGCGATGCCCTGGACGCGCTCGCGCAGCCTGAGCCAGGTCACGCCCGGGTCCTCGGCGTCCGTCTTGGGCAAAAGCGACCCCTCGCCCAGGCCGAGGGCGCGCAGGCGCAGGCCGTCGCGCACGTCGAGCGAGCCCTCGTAGGCCGTCATCAGGATGGGCTCGGACTCGGGCCAGTGCTCGCGCGCCAGGCGGATGATCTCCAGGCCGTCCTTGGGCCCGCCCCCCACCTTCTCGAAGTTCAGGTCGGTGACGACCACATCGAAAGCGCGGCCCTCGCCGATGAGCGCCTCGACGCCGGCGCAGCTCGCGGCCGTCTCGCACTCGATCAGCTCCGCCAGCGGCCTGGCGACGTTCTTCTCGAAGCCCTTGACGACCCCGGCGGAGTCGTCACAGAACAGCAGCCGGACCTTGCTCACCGGTGCCTCCCTGCGCCGCGCCCTCCAGGTCGTCCGGCAGGTCCAGCTCGAAGGCGACCAGCCGGCGCTCCCAGTCGGCGACGCGCGCGCGCACGCTGCCGCGATAATACTCGCGGGCGAAGTAACGGATGAGGAAGAGGCCCAGCCCAGTCCCGCCGCCGCGCCCGGGCTCGAAACCGTGCTCCAGGATCTCGTCGACCTGCCGCCGGAACTCCTCCTCCGGGCAGGGCTTCATGGTGGTGATGCGCGGCAGGCGGAAGAGCCTGCGGCCGTCCCGTCCCTCGCTCACATGCACCGCGAGGTCGTTCATGAAGGCCAGGCGCACGCGGCCCCCGCCCTTCCTGACCTCGACCTTGAGCGGCACGCGCCCGGAGCAGTTCCGGAGCGCGTTCTTGATCAGCTCGTAGCAGAAGAAGTGCAGGATGCCGCGCTGCCCGCTCTGGAAGCTCCGCTCCTCGCCGCCGTCGCAAAAGACCACCTCGAGCGGCAGCTCGCTGAACTTCGCGCGCTGGGCGCGCACCTGCGGGTCCTTCGAGTCGCGCGGCAGGTCCGCGACCTCGACCTCACCCACCTGCCGGCGCGCGGCCCGCAGCAGCGGCTCGATGGCGATCTCCGCGAGGCCCGTGCGCCTGGGCGGCGCGGCGTCGAGCGAGCGCTTGCGCGCGCGCGCGAACTCGTCGAGGAACTTGATGAAGCCGAGGCGCGCCTTGTTCGATTCGTAGATGAAGCGCAGGTTGCGTTCGATCTCCGGGGGTAGCTCCGCGGAGCAGGCGGCGAGCGCCTCGAGCGCCTCCTCGCCGTATGCGTCATAGGCGAGGATGTCGTTGCCGATGGTATGCGTGAGGCCGGCGGTCAGGGCGATCCAGTTGTCCGTCTCGCGCTCCTTGGCGATCACTTCCCGCGCCGCCCGCTCCGCCTCGCGCCGCCGCACCTCGGCCTCGAAGTTGAAGCGCAGGCCGGCCATGAGCGAGAGCGTGGCCAGCACCATGATCAGGATCGCGAGGCGCTGCGAGAGCATGCGCTTGAGAGTGCTCTTCAGGTCGCTCCGCAAGAGCGCCAGGCCGTGCAGCTCCTGGAAGTAACCATCGAAGGCGTTGCGAATCTCGTGCAGGGCGGTGCGCGTGCGGTCCAGCGTGCGGTAGGGATCCTCGGCCAGCAGCGTGTCGAACCACTGCGCCGGCGCCGGGGCGGCGCGCGCGCTCCACGCGTCCTCGCTCAGCTTCTGCAGGGCGCCGGCCAGTTCCCCGACCGCCGCGTCGATGCGCTCGTCCGTAGCGAGGAAGCGCTCCGCGAGCGCGTCCTTCCGCTCGGACGCCTGCTCCCACGGCGTGGCGGCGTCGAGCGCCGCGGCCGCCTCGCGCAGCAGGCGCACGCGCTCCTCCAGGCAGCTCACGTACGTCTCGTAGAAGCCGTCGAAGCTCGCGGCCGCGCGCGGCCCGCCGCCGGCCGGAGCGAAGTAGGCCTGGGCCGCGATCACCGGGTCATCTGCGCGCGAGGCGTCGATGCGCGCGCGCAGGTCCAGGAAGGCGGCGTCGGTGTCCGCGCGCTCGAAGAGCGGGCCCTCGAGCGGGGCCTTGAGCGAGAGCGCGGCCGCGGCCAGGCGCTCCTCCTCGCCGGCGATGACCTCGTGCTGCGCAAGGAGCACGTGCAGCAGCACGATGCCGTACATCCCCACGAAGCCGCCGAGGAACACGGCATAGTTGCGCGCGCCAAGGCTCGGGCGCGGGGAGCGCTCCAGGTAGAAGGCGAGTAGCGCGTAGATGAGGAAGAGCGCCGGATCGAGCGGGCTCTCGCCCGCGCCGGTGAAGACGAAGACGACCCCGAGGAGCGGCAGGTCGAGGAGGGGCAGGAGGCGCAACCCGCGGAGCCACGTCCAGAGCACGCGCGCGGCCAGGAGCGCGAAGAGGAGCACGTGCTCGTAGAGGTAGAACTCCAGCTCGGGAAGCTGGCCGCCCAGGACCAGCGCCAGGAGCGCCGGCACGACCAGCAGTACCAGGCCGCTTCGCACCAGGCGCCGCGCCGGAACCGGCGCCACCCGTCCAGGCAGCGCCGATCCGGCGGAGTCCTCGGCTTTCTCGTTCTCGCGCAATGCAGGCAGCGCCCGGCAAGCGGTGGGGATCGGCCCCACACTATAGGAACGCGCTCCCGCATGCCGCCAGGGCGGTGGCCGCGCGGAGCACCCGGAACGTCTACGGCGCCCTGATCCGGACCTCCTGCGGCTCGGCGTGCATGTCGCAGGCGCCGTCGCGGTCCAGGTCCATGGCGGCCACGGCGTAGAACGTCTGGCCCATGAGATCCCGGTCCAGCGGGATGGAGATCTGGTACTGCGCGCCTCCATCCCAGCGCAGCCCTCGGGGATGCACGTCCGTGTAGTGGCCGCCGCAGGGCGGAGCGTCCGTGCTCTCCCCCTCCGGCGGCAGGATGCGGATGTTGCTGATGGCCTTCTCGCCGGCCGTCACCGTGAAGAAGTACAGGGTCTCCGTCGTGCCGCCGGTGACCTCCTGGGACGTCACGGTCACGGGCTCGCTGTACGCGTCCGGCGCGCCGTCGTGGTCGTCGTCGAGCGCCACCACGAAGTGGAACGTCTGGCCAATGATCTCCTCATCATCGGGTATCTCCAGGCGCGCCTGCGCCCGGCAGGCGAAGTTCAGCGCCTCGCCCTCCTCCCAGACCGCGTGATCGGCCTCGCCCAGCCGCGCCTCGAGATCGGCCCGGCTCCAGGCGCGAGCCGCCTCGCTCACGGCCGCGTCCGCGCCGCCTCCCCACGCCGGGAGGCGGACAGCGGGCGCCTCTCCGGCACGCTCCGCCGATCCAAGGCCGCAGCCCGAGACGGCCAGGAGAGCGCACGCCAGCACCACCGATCTCATGGTCCGATCCTCCCGCGGCGCGGCCGCGCAAGGCAAGGGCCCCGCCGACCCGTTGCGGCGTCGCCAGCATGCCTGACCTTCCGGCAAACGGGTCAAGCCGGCAACTTCTCTGGCGCAGGCGGCGTAAGATCGGCTGGGGCAGGGCGTATATTCCTGCAGACTTGCCCGTGTCCCCAGTTCCGGGGGGAAAAGTGAGTCCCCCGGGGAAGGACTCGTTCCATGAGACCACGTGTTTGGGCTTCCATCCTGTTCCTGCTGTTCTTCGCGCCAACGAGACTCGAGGCGAACGCCGTGTTGCTCGATCTGGACGCGGCCACGGCCGAGGGGGAGGACACCATCCGCATCACGTTCAAGCACGACATCGACGGCGACGGCGACTACACGACCAAGCAGCTCACGGTGAAGACAGGGAAGGTCGACAAGGGCACGACGGCCGAGAAGAAGGCCGAGAAATACGCGCAGGTGATCGAGGCTGCCTCGGCCGCCTTCAACGAGGACGGCGTCAGCGACCCCGTGTCCGCCACCTCGGGAAGCGACAGCGTCACGATCTCCACGAACAGCACGAAGATCGAGATCACCGACGTCGATATCACGGAGAAGACCGGACAGAAGGTCAAGATCAGGGGCATCACGGATGGATCGGGGGTCGTGCTCGGCCCAACGCTGATCGCTTCCGTGACGCTGATCGGGCGCATCAGCGGGTACAACTTCGACGGGTCAATGAGCTACGTCTCGGTCGAGACCAAGCGGCACACTGCTCAGCTGCAGCCCGCGAGGTTCTCGAACCTGAGCGAGCTTGCGCTTGCGCTGGTCAACGATCTCGAGCGCCACGGTATTCGCGCCACGATGGATCTCCAGAGTCCGGAGCACCCGCGCATCACGATCATCCTCGACCCCGAGCGTGACGAGTACATCGGTGCGGGGTCCGATGACCGTTCCATGGACCTGAGCATCGGGATGGGACGCCTCTGATCGACCGTCGCGACCGCTGAACCCGAGGCCTCTTCGCAGGCACGCCGCCAGGGCAGCGCCCGCCTGCACCAGCGCCACCAGCCCGATTGCGTCCGGGGCGTCCGCGTCGTTGGAACAGCGGCGCGCGACCAGCCTGCTCTCAGCGCCCGGCGCCGCCTGCCGGCCGGTAGAGACCGGCCTCGTCCACGCCGAGCATCCCGGCATCGTACGACCGCCTGTCCACGGGCAAGAGCCCGGCCGCCATCGCCTCGGTGACGACCGAGACGCGCCGGATCTGGTCGAGCCGCGCCGCGATCGCCTCCAGCGGCTCGTCCCGGCTCATCCACCCCAGCCTGTCGAACGCCTTCAGGTTCAGCGGCACGGTGCAGCCCCGCAGCGTCTTCTCCCCGGCCACGTTGTAGTAGTGCTCGAAGTAGGACATCACCAGCTCGCGCAGCGTCCGGAACACCGGCTCGCGAAAGCGCAGGCCCACGAAGTTCGACTTCGCCACCGCCCCCCAGTGCCGGTCGCGCTTGTACAGCGCCAGCAGGTGATCGTCGTCCCGGTCGTTCGGCAGCAGGTCCACGATCAGCGGCGCATGCCCCAGGCGCCGCAGCATGGCCGCGGCGAACAGCGCGCCGTCGAAGCAGTGCGCCACGCGCTCGCGCAGCACCCGCAGCGGACAGCGATAGATCGCCTCGGTGCTGTAGGGCGCGCCGTCCAGGAACGCCTGGATCTCGCCCGGGCTCTTCAGGCCCCCGACGACATCTCGCTCGGACTTGCTCAGGACCACGTCGAAATCACCGCCGGCGGACATCCTCACTCCTTGCTGGGGCCGCGTTCCCAGGCTGCACCGGGAAGGTGAAGCAGCTGCGGGTTCCACTCGGGGACCCGGCGCTTCTCGCCAAGCGGCGAGAGGAACTCGAACGCCGCGGCAGGAGGCACAAGAGGCGTGAACGATTCGTTCAGCTCCATGGATTCCGGAAGGAACTGCACTTGCCCTCCTCGAGCAGGTCAACCGCCCGGCCAGGGCGCCGGTTCGACGCGGCCCGCGCGGCGGACCCTCCGCCGCGGCCGGTATTAGACAGTCCCCCGCGCCGGCCCATCGGGCTTTCCTTCGCGCCCTAACCCGGGAAAGCGCGTGCGGATGTACTCCGCCGAGCGCTCGGGGGAGAGCTTCACGGTGCCCGGGCCGCTCCTCACGAAGATGTCGCCGCCGGGCCCTGATTCCATCCCCTTCCACCGCGAGGAAGGCGTGGAGCCGCACGTGGTCGTTCAGCCACGCCACCAGCTCGCGCATGAGCGGCGGCACGCCGTGCGCCTGTGCCGCGGCGCGGCTCGGATGCAGGTCTCCAGCCCCTCCCCATCGCCTCAAGTCCCCTTGCGGCGCCTCGCTGGAGCGGACTTCCGCCGCACCCGCGCCCGCGGACAGCGCGGCCCAGCGACGTAGTGAGCTGCCCGGCCCCTGCCCTCGACCTTCACCAGGCCGTCCGCCCGCAAGGCGCGCATGAGGCGCAGCACCTCGTCGCGCGAGTAGCCCGCCATGCGCCGGACCTCCGCATTCGTCAACTGGCCGCCCTGGCCGAGGATCTCCTGGATCCGCTGGCGGACTGCCTGCTCATCGACAAGAACGGACTCGTCCATGGCCAGCGTGCCACGGAGCCTATCCGCGTACGCCCGCGCGAGCAGGTAGCTCGTCCCACGGCCCCGCCCGCGCGGCGCGAGGTAGCCGCGTTCCCGCAGGGCGGCCAAACGCTCGGCGGCCTCAGCCTGGGCCGCCTGGAGGTGCTCCGCGGCCGCCCATCGGTCCAGGCGCCCTCGATCCGTGGCCGCCCGCAGCAGGATGAGATCATCCAGGTCGAGCGACCGCTCCTGGCGGGCTTGCTCGGCCACGAAGCGCGCGAACGCCCCGTGCGACCTGGTCTGCAGCATCAGGCGCACGCTCGCCTCGTCGGCTTCGAAGCGCGGCGGCCCCTTGCCCGCGCGCAGCAGCTCCTCGTACATCCGATCCACCCCCATTCCCGCACGATTCACGAGCCCGGCCGCCTCCAGCACGTCCGCGAGAAGCGGGTTCCTGCGCACGGGCGGGTGCCGCAGGACGTTCTCAGGAGAGACTCCTCCCACGAATCCTCCCGGACTGGTCACCTCGACACGGGCTGGGCGAAGCTCGACGTACACGGATTGCCGGAGGAAGTAGTCGCGGTGGACCAGGGCGTTCAGGACTGCTTCCCGTGCTGTCCACCAGGTGAGGTCGGGGAGCGTCATCTCCTGGAAGCCGTCGGTCCGGATCGTGGCCACGCCGAGGTGCAGGTCGAGCAGGCCGCGCAGCGTCTCCAGCAAGGACACGATCGGTCCCTTCAGGTTGTGGCGCAGGTCGTACCGCGCCCTGCTGGTGTAGCGCAGGAAAACGACCTCGTGCTGGGGCGCCCACCGCGCAAGCGCCGTCGCTCGACCGGCAAGGAGCACGGCGGCGAACGTCAGCTCGCCGTCCCGCTGCAGGCCAAGGCCCTCCAGGAGGTCCGCTGAACCAAGCCGCGCCAGCTCGGGCTTTCGGCCCTCCGTCGCAAGAAGGCGCTGGAGCTGCTGGACGGCGACGGAATCGACATCGGCGGCGGTCGACCCGGCCAGGAGCTGTGCCGTGCGGTCGAAGTCCGTTCCCGCGCTGAAGCGCAGCGCGAGCATGGACCCCGTGAGCGGCTGACAGTCCTTGCCGACGCGGACCTTCGCCACGCCCTCCGACGTCGTGTGGACCCCGAGACCCTGGGGAACATGCAGCGCCAGCAGCCGCCCCTCCGGCTCGAGGATCTCCTCGCAGTCCACGAGAACGTGCGGGTCAGTGCCGTCGTAGATCCGCTTGCGCAGGACGTCCGGGCTGAGATCGCCGACTCCGGTGATGGCCTCCGCGCGGCTTCGCATCCGATCCTGAATCCCGAGGACGATCACGCCTCCCCTCGCGTTCGCGAGGCTGACGACCGTCTCCCGGATCTCGCGAAGCTGCTCCTTCAGCCGCCGCGGATCCGGATCCCACGGCTTGCACTCCAGGGATTCGGATTCGATGGCGTCCGCGGGGGAGCCGTCGAGCTGCCTGAGGAGCACCCGGATCTCGCTGACCGTGACACCCATGACGAAAATAATACATCAATATCCGAATGCGGCAACATTCAAAAGAATGATTCCGGCGCTTCTCGTTCCGCCGGCAGGCGGTCCGCGGCCGGTCCAGGCGCCACGCGTTTTCGTTGCGCTCGATGCACCGAGCGCCGCGCCTCCGCGCCCGCGTCACGACGGGGCGGCCGTGTTGGACGACGATCCGGTCGCCGGCCCGCAGCCCGGCCTGGGCCGCCCGTCATTGCCCCTTCGTCTGCTCCAGCAGGTACTGCCTGATCTCCCTGTTGGCTTCCTCCCGCGCCATCTCCTTCGCCCTCTGCCGCGAGCACAGGCCGTAGATCTTCGCCTTCACCTCGCCGCTGATCATGCCCCGCACGTCATCCCCGCCTGCGCGCGCCCTGCCCTCGACCTGGCATTCGTAGTTCATCGTGAAGCTCTTGTACAAGGGCAGCACGAGATTCCCCGAGTAGCAGGGCTCCTGCATCGTGATCGCGAGGCCCTCTCGATTCGCATCCGCGTTCACCCGGACCGTGCTCGCCGTATGCGACGTGGCGAACTCCGACCAGCACCAATGGAAGTCGAACTTGACGACCCCTCCCTGCTCCAGGAGGAGCACCGCACCGGCGACGATGCAGACGACGAGGACGACGGTCTTGGTCTTCATCACCCGCCCCCGCCTTCCTTCCTCGCGACCTTGACCGGCATGACGCTGGTCACGCCGTTGCGGCGCACTTCGAGCACGGCGCTGTCGCCGGGCGCCTTGGTCGCAAGGACTGCGGCGAAGTCGGACGATCGGGCACTGGCCCTACCATCGACCGCGACGATCACGTCGCCCGCCTGCAGGCCGGCCTGGGCCGCGGGGCTCTCGGGAACGACCGACTCGACGATGAGGCCCTGGCCCGGCTGGTCCGACTCCTTGACCTGAAGGCCCAGGAAGAGCAAATCAAGCGAGGGCAGAGGATCGGCCTCGTCCCCTTCGAAAACGCGCACCGTGAAGGGCGCCATCTCGCGTTCGGCCGTCGCCAAGAACGCGCCGGCCAGCCCCAGGGAATACAGCCCGCCGAAGGGCGAGGACATGTCGAAGGCCAGCACGCGGTCCCTCACGCGCAGGGTCACGAGCATGCCCGAGAGGTAGGAGGCCACGGTCTCGGGCAGGGGCATGAGGGACGGCTCCAGCTCGATCGGCATGCGCGACAGGAGCGCCGGCAGGAAGGGCTGCGCCATGCCGAGACCGTGCTCGGCGCAGCGGCCGAGATCGGCGTAGAACAGGAAGACCACGCTCTGCAGGTCCTGGCCCACGGTCGTGGCCACGCACTCGGCGAAGTCCGCTCCCTCCTCGGCGATGCCGTGCTTCGCGCCGCCCTGCGCGTCCTGCCGCAGCGCGGCCGGGGACAGGGCGGCGCGCAGCTGATCGCCCGCGACGCACAGGCAGGGCGACACGGGAGCGCCCGGGATCGCCACGCTGAAACCGCCCTCGCACCCCTCGATCTGCAGGTCTCGCAGCTCGACCGCGCCGCCCGGCTGGCTCGCGACCTTCTCGCGCAGCCACTCGGTCACCGCGTCCCACTTCTGCCGGTCGCGCAGGCCCGCCGAACCGCCCACGTCTGGAATGAGGCTGCCCGGCCGCGCGCTTGCCCACAGCCGCAGGTCCGGCCCAAGCGCGGCGCCGAGGTCCTTCAGGTCGAAGCCCGTCTCCTCCTTCATGCGCGCCATGTCCGCGACGAACTTCTCGTGCCCCGGGCGATCGCCCGCCGCCGCGAACTCGAGAGCGCGCTCCGCGAAGAGCGCCAGGTCGACGTTCGCGGCCAGGGCCAGCGCGGCCCCGGCCGGAATGCCGTCCACAATCGAGCCTCGCGGTACGTACCCATCGAGCAGACAGAGCCATCTCGGCCCTTCCGGCGGCAGCCCCAGCACAACCGACTCACGGATGCGGCCCGACTCCAGGGCGATCGCGTAACCCGCTCCCTCCGTGTTGGCGACGAGGTCCTTCGCCCACTGCGCGGCGTCCAGGAAGTCCAGGAACTCCGCGCACGAGGACTTCAGACCGATCAGGTATCTCAGTCCGGCGTAGCACTCGAGGACCTCCGTGCCCCGAAGCGAGGTCTCGCGCCACGTCCGATACGACGCGTCGGCGAAGAGCGAGTCCTCCCGCGCGCCCCCGCTCTCGAGCAGGGCCGCCACCTCGAGGAAGCGCTCCTCGCGCATGGCCGCGACGAACACGTCGCCGGCGAAGCCGTGATACACGGCCGGGCGCACGTCCCCGGTGTCGGGCAGCAGGAGCCGCGTCTCCTGGACCGCGCGGCCGTCCTTCTCGAGCGCGACCGTGGCGGCCTCGGGATCCACCAGCTCGATCAGGCGCTCGAGCGAGCTCTGGAAGGCCTCGCGGCCGCTGGTCTCGACCAGCAGGACGAAGTCCGCGAGAGGAGGACGTGCAATGCGCCGGTGCTTGCGTCCGTCCGGCGCAAGAGCATGCAGGTAGTCGGGCCAGGAGTAGGCGCCGCTCTCGTCCGGCAGGCCCAGGCCGATCAGCGCGAATTCCACCTTCCCGGCGATGATCTGCGGCAGGCCGTACATGCGCAGCATGTCGAGCGCGGCCTGAAGCTGGCGCAGCTGCTCCTGCGCGGCCGCCTTCACGGGCGCCAGGAACTGCTGGACCTCCTCGTCGCGGTAGAGGCGCACCAGGTCGAGCGAGTCGAACTCGGCGAGCGCCCGGCCCACGTCCACGGACACGTAGAAGGCGGTGTTGCCGGGCACGATCTCGGCCAAGGACGGCCGGCGCCTGGCCGCGTGCGCGGCCGGTGCCGCGGCAAAGCCGAGAACGAGCGCCAGGACGATCGTCCTGTGGCAACGAGCGACGGGAAACATGCCTCGATCCTCCTTCAATGACCCTTCGTGCTCCGGGAGCGGCGCGCCGCGCCCTGCCCCTGAACGTTAGCAAGCGCGATGCCCGCGTGTCGCGGCAAGATCCGCACTCATTGGGCCCGGACGCACCGCTCCCACGTCCGAAAACGGGACGCGCATCCGGATTCCGCACGAGGTCAGGCCGCGCGGCCCGCCGCCGCGTCAGGCGCGCCGTGCCGCCTTCTTCTTCCGCTTCGGCGCGCGCTTCGCCTTCGCCGCCGCCTGGAAGTAGTGCGGGTAGAGGAAGCGCAGCCGCGCCAGGGCTTGCGCGCCGAGCTTCTCGCGCGCCGTGATGATGGCGAAGCGCGCCGCCTCGCGCACCGCTGGCTCCTCCTCCATGCACACCACGTCATCGAGAGCGTCCGCGAGCAGCCGCTTGGCGTTTTGCGCGTTCTTCTTCAAGTTCTCGATGACCAT
>JACQZJ010000145.1:19787-20556 GCA_016213895.1 Planctomycetota bacterium
CGATGACCATCTGGATGTCGACGTCCTCGCTCGTCTCCCGCCAACAGTCATAGTCGGTGACCGCGCACACCAGCGCGTAGCTCATCTCGGCCTCGCGCGCGAGCTTGGCCTCGGGCAGCGCCGACATGTTGATGAGGCCCGCGCCCCAGGAGCGATACAGATGGCTCTCGGCGCGCGTGGAAAAGAGCGGCCCCTCCATGCACACGAGCGTCTCGCCGCGATGCACGCGCAGGCCGAGCGCCACGGCCTTCTCATGCAGGACGCCGCACAGGCGGCGGCTGAAGGGATCGGCGAAGGCCACGTGCCCGGCCACGCCCGCGCCGAAGAACGAGCCGGGCCGGCCGCGCGTGCGGTCGATGACCTGCTCGGGAATGACGAAGTCGAGCGGCGGCAGCTCCTCCTTGAGGCTGCCCACGGCCGAGAAGGCCACGATGCGGTCCACGCCGAGGGCCTTCAGCGCGGCGATGTTCGCGCGCGACGGCACCTCTCCCGGCAGCAGGCGATGGCCGCGCCCGTGCCGCGGCAGGAAGGCGACATCGTGCCCGCCGAGGCGGCCGACCAGGATCGCGTCCGACGGGCTGCCGAAGGGCGTGCGCGGCCGCGCCTCGCCCAGGATCTCGAGGTCGTCCAACTCGTACAGGCCGCTGCCGCCGATGACGCCGACGCGCGCGGAGAGCTTCGCCATGTGTCGTTCTCCAGGGAAGAGCCTTGGACGTCAGAGGCTACGCGAGCGGCGCGAGCGGCTCAACCGGCGCGCCCCCCCTTCACG
>JACQZJ010000074.1 GCA_016213895.1 Planctomycetota bacterium
ATCGTCAAGCTGATCTCTCGGACCGCAACAGCAACAGGTCTCAAGGTGATGTGCCGCCTGGACCGGCGCAGATACCCGACGGGCCGCAAGGTCACCGACGAGGAGCTGCGGCGAGTGAACCTGGTGCGCAACAAGTTCCACGGCGACTGGAACTACGTCATTCGCCCGAGGTCGTCATAGGCGGTGCGCGATGGTTATTTATTTACGCGGCCTTACCGTCACGGTCTTCGTCGTGGGAGAGGACGCGGCTTCCGCGGACCCGGCTTCAGCCTGAGCCGCGCCGCTCTGCCGCCGAGAGCGGGCTCCTGCACGCCATCAGACGCACGCCCGGGTAGTCCGGAGAATGGACTTCGGCCAGGTCCTGCTCGTCGAACAGGGAACGCTGGATCGCGCACTGTCGTACCGGCCGGCGGATCGCCGGGAAACGCAGCGCCGTGATCCAGCTGATCCCCTCGTGGCTGCGCCGATCCTCGGGAATCCGTGCCTCGGTCAACACGTCGCAATCGCCCACGATCACCGCCTGGTCCGGACGAAGCCGCTCGCGGATCCTCCGCGCCGCGCTCGTCGCGGTCTGCGTGTCCCCCGTGGTCCCCTCGGACACTTCCACTGCCACCGGGCAACCCTCTTGCCTGGCGGAACTTCCGGTCAGGAGAGGCTACAATGCCATGGTCCGATTCAACGAGCGGGTCGGCGTCGGCTCCCGGACGCTGCGGAAAGTGGCGGGCCCCGTGGCCTTGCGGCGAGGGCGTCTGCGGCTATAGCACCGTTGTTCGCGAAGCGCGGCACATGTTCATCTTTCTCACTCGGACTTGCCTCATCACGACTCATCGCCCCGCGGACTTCTTGCATCGATCGGAGGTGTCCCCTGAACCGTCGCATGGCTACCGTCGCTGGCATGATCGCGATGATCACCGCAGGGGTCACCATCCCCGTTGTCGCGCACGAAGGGCACGGCAAGACGGAATCCGCATCGCTCGACCCCAACGCGCCCAAGAAAGTTTCGCCCGAGACCGCGATGGCCATCGGCCTCAAGACCGCGGAGGTGGATTTCGGCCAGGTCGAGGAGGTGTTGAGGCTCACTGGCACGGTCCGCGCCAGGCCCGACCGATCGTACGTCGTGTCGCCTCGGACCGCGGGCATCGTGCGATCGATCGGCGTGCAGCCAGGCGACGTGGTGATGAAGGGGGACGCGCTCGCGGAGGTCGAGTCGCAAGAGCTTGCCAAGAACCTCTATGATGTGCGGCGACTGGAGGCGGAGTATGAGCGACTCCTGGCCGACGGGAAGCGAACCGAATCGCTCGTCCGCTCGCTGGACATCGAAGTTCCCGCGGCAACGACGGTCGCGGAGATCGCCGAGGCGGAGGCTTCGCGTCTCGCAGCGAGCGGCGAGGCGGTGTCGGCCAACCTGCTGGCCCAGCGACGGAGCGAAGCCGTCAAGCTCCGGGCCGACGCGGTCCTGAAGGCGCTGGCTCTCGACCAAGCGAAAGCCGATGTGCAATCGCTCCGATCGCAGGCGGAGTCGACGCTGCGCTCGGTCGAGGCACTCAAGGGCGTGCTTCCGCCGGCGCAGGCGACCGGCAGCACCGAGGTACTCGCCGACCCGGCACGTCCGGGCCTGGTCCGGTTCCTCTCTCCCATTGACGGTGTGGTCGTGATGCGCGCGGCGATCGCGGGCCAAGGCGCTGAAGCTGGCGCCAAGATGCTCACGATCGCCGATGTCTCCAGCGTGCAGATTGAGGGCGAGGTGCCCGAGAGCCTCGTGAATGGTCTGGCTGCTGCCGGCACGCCCAGCGTGCGTGTGCGACGTTCCGGTGACGACTCGCTCGTGTCCACCGGCACGGTTCGCTTCATCAGCCCCGTGATCGACGCGAGCAAGCGCACGGCCCACGTCATCATCGACTCCGACAACCCCGGGGGCGTGCTCCGGCAGGGCATGTTCGTGGAACTCGCCGTGGTGCTGCGGCAGACCGACTCAGCCGTCGTGGTCCCACGATCCGCGGTGCTGGCCGACGGGCCTCAGCACTACGTGTTCGTCCAGGACGGGGAGTACTTCAAGCTCAAGGACATCGCCACCGGTACCTCAGACGACCGCGTGGTTGAGGTGAGGATGGGCCTCACTCCCGGAGACGTCGTGATCGTCCAGGGCGCGTTCGCCGTCTCGCAGCTGCGCGGTATTGCTGGCGGCACCACGCCGTCGCCCGCTGCCGCACCGGCTCAGACCGCCGCGGAACCCTCCTCACCCAGCGGCGGCACGCGCTGATGCGTCGTCAAGGAGCTTGACTCCGTGCTCAACGCGATCATCCGATTCTCGCTGAAGAACCGGGTGCTGGTCCTGATGGCCGCGCTCCTGGTGTCGGTGTACGGACTCTACGTTGCGGTGAACACCAGGACCGACGTGCTGCCGGACCTCAACCGCCCGGTTGTCACGATCATGACCGAGGCACTCGGTCTGGCCCCGGAGGAGGTCGAGGCCCAAGTCACGTACTTCATCGAGACCGCCGTCAACGGCGCGCCCGGCGTCGACCGCGTCCGCAGCAGCAGCGCCCTGGGGCTCTCGGTAGTCTATGTCGAGTTCGAGTGGAACAGCGACGTCCGCTATAACCGCCAGATCGTGCAGGAGCGGCTCGCGTCGATCAGCGAGAAACTGCCGCCGGGCGTGGTCCCGGCGATGGCCCCGATCTCCAGCATCATGGGCGAGATCGTCCTCATGAGCGTGCGGAGCGGCACGCTCTCGCCGCTGGAGGTCCGCACGCTCGCGGAGTTCACGCTCCGGCCAAGCATCCTCTCCATTCCCGGCATCGCCCAGGTCACAGTGATGGGCGGCGAACTCAAGCAGTTCCGCGTAGAGGCCGACCCCGACAAGCTCCGCCTGTACGACCTGACGATGGACGACCTGGAGAAGGCGCTCAGCCAGTCCAACCAGAACACTGGTGGCGGGTTCGTCGTGACGGGAGCACAGGAACTGGTTGTGCGCAATCTGGGCCGGGTGCAGACCGCGGACGACATCGCCGAGTCGCTCGTAGCCAACCATCCAGGCGACCACGACGACCCGCCCCGTGCAATCCTCGTGAGGGACGTGGCGCGTGTGGTCGAAGCAGGCACCACCATCAAGCGTGGCGAGGGCTCCGCGAACGCCAAGCCCGCCGTCGTCATGGCGATCCAGAAACAGCCGTCGGCGGACACGATCGCGCTGACCGGGGCCCTCGATCACGTTCTGGAGCAGATGAAGCCGACCTTGCCGTCAGACCTGGAGATCAACCCGGACGTCTTCCGCCAGAAGCACTTCATCGAGGCGTCCATCAGGAACGTGCTGCAAGCACTGCGCGACGGCTCGGTGCTCGTCGTTATCATCCTGGTACTGTTCCTGATGAACGTGCGGACGACGCTCATCACGCTGACCGCCCTGCCTCTGTCGATCGTCATGACCATCCTGGTCTTCCACTGGTTCGGCATGAGCGTCAACACCATGACGCTCGGCGGTCTTGCGGTGGCGATCGGGGAGCTGGTGGACGACGCGGTGGTCGATGTGGAGAACGTGTTCCGCCGCCTCCGCGAAAACCGCCACTCGGCGAACCCGCTGCCGGCGATGCGCGTGGTTTACCAGGCATCCAGCGAGGTTCGCAACCCCATCATCATGGGCACGATCATCGTGAACATGGTCTTCCTGCCCACGTTCTTCCTGCCGGGCATCGAGGGCCGGCTGTTCTGGCCCCTGGCTCAGGCGTACATCATCAGCATCTTCGCGTCCCTGCTGGTGGCCCTCAGCACCACACCGGTGCTCGCGTACTACCTGCTCCCCAGCATGAAGCGGACGAGGGACGGGCGCGACGGTCCCGTGCTTCGTTTCTGCAAGCACCTTGCGATGAAGTCATATTCACTTGCCCTGCCGCACCCGTGGAAAGTCATGGGCGCGGGTGCGACCGTCTTTGCCGTTGCGCTCTTCGTGGTCACGCGGCTGGGCTCGGAGTTTCTGCCGTCCTTCAACGAGGGCACGGCGGTGGTGCAGTTCTACGGCAAGCCGGGCCTGTCGCTGAAGGAGTCCGACGGGCTGGGCCGCAAGGCCGAGGAGATCATCCTTTCGATTCCGCAGGTCAAGCAGGTCGCTCGTCGCACCGGCCGCGCCGAACAGGACGAGCACGCGATGGGCGTCCACGCGAGCGAGATCGAGGTGGATTTCTGGACCAAGGAGGAATCGAGGACCCCTGATGAGAGCGGACTGTCCAATGGCCGCACTCCCCCGTCCCCGAAGGACATTCGCCCGCGCGAAGAGGTCTTCGCCAGGATCGAGTCCAGGCTCAAGGCCTTCCCCGGCTTCGCGGTGGGCATCGGCCAGCCCATCAGCCACCGCATCGAGCACCTGCTCTCGGGCGTGCGGGCCCAGGTGGCCATCAAGATCTTCGGCGACGACCTGAACACGCTGCGCTCGCTGGCGGAACGGACCAGATCGGCGATGGACGGGATCGAGGGTGTCGCGGACCTGCAAGTGGAGCAGCAGGTACTGGTGCCGCAGCTACACATCGCAGTGAATCGCACGGCAGCAGCACGCGTGGGCTTTACGCCCAAGGCCCTCACTGACGCCATGGAGACGGCGACCAAGGGCAGGATTGTGGGCCGGGTCCTGGACGGCCTGCGCACGTTCGATATGGTGCTGACGCTCGACGACGAGTACCGGAACGACCCGAGACGGCTGGGCGACGTGCGGCTGATCTCCCCTACAGGGGCGGTCGTGCTGGTGCGCGACGTGGCTGACATCATCGAGAAGCTCGGCCCTAACGAGGTCCAGCGCGAGAACACCCGGCGCCGCATCGTGGTGCAGTGCAACGTACGAGGCCGCGACCTGGGCTCGACGGTGCAGGAGGTCCAGGATTCCATCCGGCAGGACGTCCAGCTGCCGCAGGGCTACACGATGGAGTTCGGCGGCGTGTACGAGGCCCAGAAGCGATCGACGCGGCTGCTCCTGATCCTGGGCATGTGCAGCCTGATCGCGATCTTCGTGCTGCTGTACACGCGCTACAAGTCATCGCAGGTGGCAATCCAGATCCTGCTCAACGTGCCGTTCGCGTTTGTCGGGAGCGTCGCGGCACTGGTGATCGCCCGCGAGCCGTTCAGCGTGGCGTCGTTGGTGGGCCTCATCTCCCTCACGGGCATCGCCACGCGCAACGGCGTGCTGATGATCAGCCACTACATTCACCTGATGACCCACGAGGGCTTGCCCTTCGGCCGGGAGCTGGTGGTCAGGGGCTCGCAGGAGCGGGTCGCGCCGGTGCTCATGACCGCGCTTACGGCTGGGCTGGGCCTGGTCCCGCTGGTGTTGTCGCGCGGCGAGGCCGGCAAGGAGATCCTGTTTCCCGTCGCGCTGGTGATCTTGGGCGGGCTCATCACCAGCACGGCACTGGACTTCTTCGTCACGCCGACGGTCTTCCTGAGATTCGGCAGGCATGCGGCGGAGCGGCTTGCCCGCGAGCACAAGCGAAGCCGGGAGGACCCGCTGGCGGAGATGTCGGATCACGGCGTCGATGGGATCGTGGCCACCGTGGAGGTGCGCGAGCCCGAACCTGGAACAGCCCGCGGGAGTATTGAGGCTCCGCAGGCCTCTGAAAGGACCGAGCCATGAATATGAGATTTCCAACCCTTGGTGCAGCCGTCGCGGCTGCGGCGTTGTGGGCGACGCCTGTTTACGCCCAGCACGAGCCCGGGCAGGCCGCCGGGAAGCACGAGACCCCGGACACCTACGTCGCGGCCGTCGCTGAGATCGATGAACGGCTGCAGAACATCGACGGGCTGATCAAGAGCGGGAAGCTTGACGGTGTGCATGCCGAGGCTCAAGTGATCGTGGGGGTAGCCAACACGCTGGCGCAACTGGCCCTGAAGCCTGGCTCGGGCGTGCCCAAGGAAGCCGTGAAGGAGATCAACAAGACCGCCAAGGAGCTGGCGGGCAAGTTCGACGCCATCGACGAAGCAGGCGACTCGGGTGATGAGGCGGCCACGCGCAAGGTGTACGCCGAGATGGTTGCACTCCAGGCTACGCTCAGGAAACACGCCCCCGCGGAGGAGTCGGCTCGCGATCTCTACTCGTGCCCGATGCACCCGGAGGTCCGCCAGGTTGGCCCGGGTACGTGCCCCAAGTGCGGTATGGCCCTGGTGAAACACACGACCGACAAGTACTCCGTGGACGTGCAGCCCTCGGGCGGCGCGATCACGGCCGGGAAGTCGGCCACGCTCAAGCTGGCGCTCAAAGACCCGACCGGTGCGCTCGTCACCAAACTGGAGACGGTGCATGAGAGGATCCTGCACCTGCTGGTTGTCTCGAGGGATCTGTCGTGGTACGCGCACGAGCACCCGGTCGTGCAGCCCGACGGCACGTTCACGCTGACCGTCACGTTCCCGCAGGGTGGTGACTACGTGCTCTACCACGACTTCAGCCCCCCGGGCGTGGGCCAGCAGGTCGTGCAGGCGCCGCTCAAGGTGGACGGCAGTGCCCCGGCGCCCGTCGCGCTCGAGGTTGACGCGGCGGCGCCCAAGGCCATCGATGGGTACATGATCGCGCTCGACACCGGGGGCGAGGTCAAGACCGGCGGCGAAACGCACATGGCGTACACGATCACCAGGGACGGCAAGCCCGTGACCGACCTGCAGCCCTACCTGGGCGCAATGGGCCACCTGGTCATCATCAGCCAAGACCTGGAGAGCTTCGTGCATAGCCACCCGCACGAGGAGGGTGCGGAGCACGCGGGTGGAGGCGAGGGTGGGCCCAGGGTGGACTTCGAGGCGCACTTCCAGAGGCCCGGCCTGTACAAGGGCTGGGCCCAGTTCCAGCACAGCGGCAAGGTCATCACCGCGCCGTTCACCTTCGAGGTCATGCGGGGCGACGCGGGCCCTGAACCGCACGATCACGGCGGCTAAGGCCGCGTAAGTAAACAAGGGTGACCGAAGAACCTCACTCGACCCGGGCCGCGAGAGCGGCGCGCACCGATTGACCGGCGGAGACCACCGGCATGGGAAGACTCAAGGCGGCACTCCTGACGATCGCGCCTGGCGTGATCGCGGTCCTGGCGGCATGCGCGTCGCTGGACCCCAGGCCCGATGTCGACCGCGCCAGCCGGACCGTGCGGGAGCGATCGTTCTTCGCAACGGGCTGGGAGGCCCCCTGGCCGCGTGAACTCGAAGACTGGGACGGCGCGAGTCCGCTGTCGGTGGGGCGGGCGGTCGTGCTCTCGCTGAAGAACAACCGGGAGATCCGTCGCCAGGTGGAACTCATCGGCGCCGGCCGCGCCGACCTCGTACAGGCGGGCCTGCTGCCGAACCCCGTGCTCTCGGTCGCGCTGCGCTTTCCGATGGACCCGGCGTCCGGGTCGTCGCAGGCGGGGGCCTCGGTGGTGCAGGATCTCGTGTCGCTGTGGCTGCGGCCGCGGCGGACCGAATCGGCCGAGGCACGGCTGAATGAAGCCGTGCTCGCGCTGTCGGACCGCTCGCTGCGGCTGGTGGCGGACGTGAAGCAGAGCCACGCGAAGGTAGTCTATGGACAGCGGGCTTTGGAGCTGACGCATGACAGCCTGGTGACCGTGGACCGGTCGATCGAGGTGCTCGAGCGCCGGATTCAGGGCGGCGAGGGCACCAGGCTCGATGTGAACCGCGCTCGCCAGCAGCATGTCGTGCTGGAGGCCGGTTTCAAGCGGCAGGAACGCGACCTGGCCAAGGAGAAGCGGGTGCTCCTGCGGCTTGTCGGCTTCGCCGCCGCCGGTGCGGAGTGGGTGGCGAGCGAGGACGGCGTGGACGATCAGGCCGGCCAGGAACCAAGCCTGGCGGAGTCTCTCGACGAGAAGGGCGTGATAGCGCTCGCGGCCACGCAACGGCTGGACGTTGCCGCTGCCCTGGCAGTGGTCGAGGCCAATGCCGCCGACCTCAACATCGAGGAACTCAGCCGCGTGGAAAGCCTCGGGCTGGGCCTCACGTTCGAGCAGACCGAGGACAAGGCTCGCTTCCTCGGGCCGGACGTTGAGATCCACGTCCCCATCTTCGACATGAATCAGGCGCAGATCGCCAAGGCGGGGTCGGCGGCCAAGGCGGCCCTGATCAACTACGAGGCGGTTGTGCAGCAGGCCGTGGCGCAGGCTCGGGGCGCGTACATCGAGGCCCGCACGTCCACGGACATAGCCCACATGTATCGGCATCGAGTGCTCGCCGTCGCGGAAGAGAATCTGACCCTCGCCGAGGCGACGCTCAAGGCCGGCCAAGACGACGTGACGGTGCTCCTTTCGGCGCAGCAATCGCTCATCGAAGCAAGACAGTCGGTCAACAGCTTGCTGTTGGAAGCGGCGCTGGCGAGGATCGAACTGGAGTACGCGGTCGGGGGCAGGCTTACCCCGACCTCGACGAATGTAGTCCGACCCGAGGATTGAGCCGGCGTGCTACGCCGCATCGAGCACGAGACCAAGGTCGAGAACCTGACTTCCTGGGAATGGAAGGCTCAGGGCGGGGCGACGCCCGCCTGCGTCCCGTAGCGCACCTCCACCCCCGTTCCGCAGTCTCAGCCGACGGACCGTCGGAAGTCGAGACTGGGTTCACCGGACGTGTATACTCCTCGGACATCTCGCGGAGAGCTACACCTGCTCTGGCAGAGGTATATCCTGGACGGCATGGCGGAACCTGGCATCAGCACTCGGCCTTGGGCGAGCCTCTCGCTCGACCTCGACAACCTCTGGTCCTACCTCAGGGTCCACGGCGACGCGGGCTGGGAGTCGTTCCCGAGCTACCTCGACGTGGCCGTGCCGCGCATCCTGGGCTTCCTGGCCGAGCGCAATCTCACCGTCACGGTCTTCGTCGTGGGGCAGGACGCGGCGCTCGAGGAGAACCGCGCGCCGCTCGGCGCGCTCGCGGCCGCGGGCCACGAGATCGGCAACCACTCGTTCAGCCACGAGCCCTGGCTGCACCTCCTCGAGGAAAGCGCGATCGAGGACGAGATCGTGCGCGCCGAGGAGGCGATCGAGGCCGCGACCGGGCAGCGGCCGCGCGGCTTCCGCGGACCCGGCTTCAGCCTGAGCCTCGCCGCGCTGCGCGTGCTGGAGAGGCGCGGCTACCTCTATGACAGCTCGACCCTGCCGACGTTCGCCGGCCCGCTCGCGCGCCTCTACTACCTGATGCGCTCCGACCTGAAGGGCGAGGAGCGGCAGAAGCGCGCGCGCCTCTTCGGCGGGTTCTCCGAGGGCTTCCGTCCCCTCCGCCCGTACCGCTGGCGCCTGGAGGGCAGCGGCGTGGTCGAGGTGCCGGTGACTACGCTGCCGCTTCTGCGACTGCCCATGCACGCGAGCTACGTGCTCTACCTCAGCACCTTCTCGCCCGCGCTGGCGCGGGCGTACTTTGCGCTCGCCGCGCGGCTCTGTCGCACGCTGGGGGTCCGTCCCTGCCTGCTGCTTCACCCCCTCGACTTCCTGGGCGGCGACGACGTGTCGCGGCTCGACTTCTTCCCGGCCATGCGCCTGCCGGGAGCGGTCAAGCTCGAGCGGCTCGGCCGCTTGCTCGAAACCTACACGCGCTGCTTCGACGTGCGCCCGCTCGGCGAGTGGGTGCGGAGGACCCTGGAGGAGGGCCCGCTCGCCGAGGTCGAGCCGCGCTTCGCGCAGTGACGAGGACCCATGTCCGGCCGCACGGCGTCCATCATGATCCTGCTGCTCGCCGTGGTCGTGCGGCTGCCGGACGCGCTGCGGTCCGTGGACGGGACGGTGCTCGACAACGTCGCGTGGCGCGAGTGCGACACGGCCATGATGGCGCGGAACTTCAGCCGCGGCGACATGAACCCGCTCCGTCCCACGGTCGACTTCGGCGGCGACGGCGAGGGACGGGTGGAGGCGGAGTTCCCGTTCCTGCCCTGGGCGATGGCGCTGTGCTACCAGGTCCTTGGCGAACGTCCGGAGGCGGGGCGGCTCTTGAACCTCCTGGCGTCGCTCGCCGCCCTGGCCCTCTTCCTGCGGCTCGCCGCGGGCCTTCTGCCTCCCTTCGGCGCCTTGGCCGCGGGTCTCTTCTTCGCGCTCTCCCCGCTGCCTACCGGGCTCGCCACCTCGCTGCAGCCGGACGGCCTCATGCTGCTCGGGGTGATCGGCGCGGCGCGCTTCTTCCTGCGCTACGCCGAGGAGCAGCGCGGCCGCGATCTGGCCTGGGCCGCGCTCTTCCTCGCCGCGGCCCTGCTCGCCAAGGCCTCGGCCGCGCACCTCGGTCTCTTCTTCCTCCTGCTCCTCCTGGGCGGCGGTTCCCGCGCCCTGCTGCGCTCGCCGCTCCTCTGGGTCGTGGGCCTGCTCGCCGTTCTACCCGCCGTCCTGTGGTATCTCCACGGCCGCGCCGTGTGGCTGGAGCACGGCAACTCGCTCGGCCTCTCCAGCGAGCAGCACTGGGCCGGCGCCGCGCTCTTCACCGATCCGCGCTTCGTCATCGGGGTCCTCACGAACCAACTGCGCCACGTGTTTCCTCCGGCCGTGCTGCTGCTCGCCGCCTGGGCCGCGCTGCGCCTCCGCCACGAGCGCTGCGTGCGGGTCGCCCTCGCCTGGTGGCTGTCCACCGCGGTCTTCTTCCTGCTCTCGGCGCGCACCTCGGGCGATGACTGGGCGTTCTACTACCACGCCGTCTCGACGCCGGCCGCGGCCCTGCTGTTCGGCGCGGCGGTCGCGGCCCTGGGACGCCGCATGAGCGCCGGTTTGCCGGCAAGGGAGCGCGGCCTCGGCGCCGTGCTCGCCGCGGCTGCCGCTTGCGCCGGGCTCGCGGTCTTCGTGGCGCCGCGCCTGGCCGCGCTTTTCGGCTGGCCGCTGCTCCTGGCCCTGAGCGGTCTTCTCGCCTTCCTCGCCGCGATCTGGGCGCTGCGCGGCCGCGCGGCGGGCGCCGGGCTCCTGCTCCTCGTGCTCTGCGCGCCGCAGAGCCTGCTGCACCTCGGGCTCAAGGTCGCCCTCGCGCGCGCCGGCCCGCGCATGAGCGCTCCGTATCGCGCGGCCCGCGAGATGGCGCCGCTCCTCCAAGGCGGGGGGCGGATCGCCGTGGCCGGCGATCGCAGCCTGGACGAGGACGGCTGTCCGGTCGATCATCGCGTGCCGTACATGTTCTACTGGCTCGAGCGCCGCGGCTTCTCGCTGCCTCTCGAGCAGGTCGGCGTGGAGGAGCTGCGCGGCGCGGCGCGGCGCGGGGCGCGCTGGTTCGTCATCGAGAGGTGGCAGCTGCGCTCCGTTCCCGGCCTGGAGGAGGCGCTTGCCGGCGCGTTTCCGCCGCTCTATGAGGGCGCGGCGGCCAGGCTGTATCGACTCGACTGAAGCGCGGTCGGCCGGATCAGGGGCGCAGCAGGTCGAGCGGCGCGAACTCCTCGCCGAGCACTGCCCTGGCGTCGAAGCCCAGCCACTTCTCGAGCACCGTGGCGTACACGCGGCGGAAGTCCGTGTGGTGCTTCGGCGCGTCGTCCACCAGGTCGGTGAGGCTCGGGTGCGGGCCGGCGAGGCCGCCTTTCAGGCCGCCGCCAACCAGGAAGAGCGGCGCAGCCTCGCCGTGCCCGGTGCCGCGGCGGCCGTTTTCGCTCACGGTGCGGCCGAACTCCGAGAAGGTCATGAGCAGGACGCGCGGGAGGGCGCCGATCCGCCGCAGGTCGCGCATGAAGGCGGCCACCGATTCGGCGAGCTGCCTGAGCAGGGCGCAGTGGTTGCCGAGCTGGTTGGCGTGGTTGTCGAAGCCGCCGATGCCGCCGCCCCCCAGCTCGCAGTAGATGATGCGCACCCCGATGTCGGCTTCGATCAGCCGCGCAGCCTGGTGCAGGTCCTGGGCGAGCGAGAAGGACGGGTAGCCGGCCGCGCCGCTGTCCTGCCTGGCGAGCGGCTCGAGCCGCAGGCTGTTGGAGCGTGCGCGGCGATCGACTGCGCGCACGTGCTCGAGAAGCGGATTGTCGCTCGGCGAGCTTCCGTGCTCCTGCGCTTCGCGCAGCACCAGCTCCTCGAGCGAACGCAGCGCCGGCACGACCGTCGCTTCCGCGCTCAGGCCGAAGGGTCGCGGGATGGAGCCCACGAACGCGGCCGGCACGCCCGGGCCATCCACGTTCCACGCCAGGTCCGCGGCCCGGCCGAGCCAGCCGCCTGGAGCACCGCGCGCTTCGCAGTCGGCCGTGTGCCAGGCGCGCATCGCGCCGTCGTGGTCGCGGTCCTGGCGCGGGTAGCCCACGCCCTGGACGATGCTCAAGAGCTCCTCGTCGAAAAGCCCCCGGAACTCCTTCATGTCCGGATGGAAGCCGAGGTCCGCGCTGATGCGGTGGAGCGTCGCGGCCGGCAGGCGCAGGGTCGAGCGGCTGCGGCCGTAGACGTCGTCGGTGAAGGGCACCACCGTGTTCAGCCCGTCGTTGCCGCCGGTGAGCTGCACCACGACCAGGACCGTGTCGCGCTCCTGTGCGCGCTGCGCGGCCGCGAGCGCGCGTGCAAGGAAGCCCGGCACGCCGCTCGCGAACGAGGCGAGCGCCGAGGCGCCGAGCGAGGCCTTCAGGAAGTGGCGGCGCGAGGTCGGCATGGCGTTCCTCCCGGATTCAGGCCAGTTGATACTCGGGGAAGCGCGCGAGCGCGCGGGCGAGAGCGCGCGCAGCGGCGGCCGGCCCGCCGCTCGTTCCGTGCACGGCCTGGAGCAGCGCGCCGGCGTCGAGGTCTCTGTCGCCCTGCAGGAGGAGGTCCACCAGGAAGCGCGCGGCCGAATCCTCCCGCTCGCAGCCGTGGCGGCGCGCGACCTGGTGCGGATCGAGGCGGTCGCCGTAGCGTCCCGCGCCCCGCAGCAGGTCCGCGGCCAGGTTGTGCCGCCTCGCCAACGTGGCCTCGTCGATCCAGCGCCGGCCTCCGGCCCAGCCCTTCGCCGCGGGCGGTCGGAACAGCTCCTGGCCGAGCGCGGCCAGGTCTTTCGCCAGCTCCGTGGTGGAGACCACGCCCTCGAGGGCGATGACCAGGCCGAGCGCGTACTCGATCGGGCTCTTGACCTTGCGGCGATAGGCCCGCGCCGAGAAGAACAGGTTCGAGCGCAGCACGGTCTCCACGAGCTTGCCGAAGTCGTGCTCGTGCGCGAACGCCGCGGCCAGCGGCGCAATGAGCGCACGTTCCGGCTCGTCCTCGTCCGCGATCAGCCAGCGACAGAGCTTCTGCGCCAGCCTCTCCGCCGTGGCCGGCTGCTCGAGCAGGACGTCGATGAGGTCGTCGCCGGCGAAGCTCCCCTGCCGGCCCAGGATGCGCTTCACGCCCGCGTCGTGCTCGCGCGCCACGAAGGCGTAGCGGCCGTCGCGCACGAAGCCGCCGGTCAGGGCGCGCGCGGCCTCCTGCACGTCCTCTTGCGAGAAGGCGCCCGGGCCCAGCGTCACGTTCTCCAGCAGGTGCCGCGCGAGCCGCTCGTTCGGCCGGGAGCGGTGGCTTTGCTCGGCGCCGTGGCCGAGCAGCGTGGCCGGGTCGCGAAGGAGCGACGCGAGCAGGATTCTCGTGTCGCCCAGGGCCTGGCTGCGCAGCAGGCGGACGTGCTCCTGGAGGAGGCGCGCGCTGCCGGCGCGGGAGCCGTCCGCGGCCACGTGCCCGAGCCAGAAGAGGGTCGTCTTCTCCTGCAGCGGGTGGGGCGTCTCGAGCATGCGCCGCAGCCACCAGCCGCGGAGCGCGTGCTCGCCGCCGGCGTCAGCCGCGGCAGCCTCGTGCTCGTCGAAGGCGCGGTCGAAGGCCGCTGCGTCGGCTTCGGGCCGGAGCAGCACGTCGATCGTCCGCTGCGGGCCGGCCGCGAACGCCTGCTGGAGGCGCGCATGGCTCGCGCCGAAGCCCGCGCGCCGCAGCAGGTGCGCGGCCAGCGCCAGATTCCAGGGCCGGCCGTCGCCCGGCTGGTACGGCTGCCAGGCCTGCTCCGGATCGGCGGGCGCCGGGCCGGCTTCGGACCCGCGGGAGAGGGTCGTGCGAGCGGTCATGTCTGGTCTCTTTCCGGCGCGGGCGCCCTCAGCGCGCCGGCGCCTCGACGTTCAGCCGGGCGGCGGCGCGGAAGCGCGTGGCGCCCTGGAGCGAGCCGGCGCAGAGCTCCAGGCGATCCACGAGCCGCGCCAGGGCGATGAACGTGCTGACCTCGGCCTCGGCTTCTTCCATCGTGTGGCCCTTCTCGATCATGTTCTGCCGCACGAGCGTGGCGTGATTGGCTTCGAGGAGCGAGGCGAGCTGGCCGCCGTCAAGCTCGATCAGGGTGTCGGCGCCGGCGAGGGGCGCCTGCCGCGCGTCCTGGTCGAGGGCGTCGAGGATGTCGCGCGCGAGCCCCTCGGAGGAGCTGAGGATCAGGTGGTCGCCGCGGAGCGCCAGCGCGGGCCGGAAGTTGAAGCGCTGGTGCAGGCGCGCGCGGTCCTCGGCGCCGGCGGACGAGAAGTAGGCCACGGTCATGCGCGTGTCGCCGTGCGTGACGCGGTCGATGATCAGGCCGGGCAGGGCCTGCTGGCCGCGCGTGAAGTTGATGAGCCCGAGCGCCTTCTGCCAGGCTTCCTCGATCACCTCGGCGAACTCCTCGGGCTCGTCGAGCTCGAGGACGGCGGCGAACGCGGGCAGCTGGACGAGCGGCGTGCCGATGGCAAGATCGTACTCCTGCTCCGCGACGACCAGGCGCATGGCGGGCCGGGCCTGGGCGAGCACCTCGCCGGTCAGCTCGCGGCCGGTGAAGAAGATGCCCATCATGTTCTCGAAGAAGATCAGCTCGGAGGTGCGCTCCGGGAAGAGGTCGTCCTTGGCCGCGTAGAAGCGCGCCAGGTCGCGGTACAGGCTGATGGCGGCCACGCGCCGGGGGAGAGCGAGATGGGGCAGGGCGCCGTCCCCGGGAGCGGCTGGCAGGGCGAAGGCCGCTGGGCCTTGCGGGTCGCGCTCGATCTCGTTCAGCGTGGCCTCGAGGACGAGCGCGTCTTGCTCGATGCGCAGCGCGCCCGCCAGCCAGGAGGACTGGCGCAGCGCCTCAGCCATGCCGGAAAGCAGCAGGGCCGCGAGCGGGTTCCGGCGGTTCTCCTCGAGCGCGCGCTGGACGCGGGGGGCGCGCCCCAAGCGCGCGAGGTCGAGGTAGAGGCACGCGGCCGCGTCCTGCAGGGCGGCGAGGCGCGCGGCCTGGAACGCGGGCACGGTCGCGAGGCTCGCGCCGGCGTCGCCGGCCTGCAGCTCCAGCGCGGCGCGGAGCGCTTCCTGGCTGCTGGCGAGGACCAGGCGCGTGCCGATGAGCGCGTGCGCGCCCTTGTCGTCGAACGTCCAGCAGGTGACGCCGGCATGCTCGCTGGATGACACGCGCTCCGCCTTGCCCTGCTTCTCGGCCTCGGCGCGCGCGATGCCGAGCAGGACGCCGTGAAGGCTCTGCAGCATGTCCGCGTCGCTGCCGTCGACGATGAGGAGCGCCGCGCCGCCCGGGCAGAGCGCGAAGGAGAAGCCGCCGCTCGTGAGGCGCGCGAGGGCGCTCCGCCAGTCGGTCTCGAGGTCGGCTTCCAGCAGCTTGACCAGGCCGAGGAAGTCCTGGAATTCCTTGGTCTCTTCGTTTCGCCGGTAGGCCGGCAGGCTCGTGACCAGCGCGGTCGCCTTCTCGCCGCAGAGCATCTCCAAGAGCGGCGCCGGGCGGAGAATTTCGAGAGCGAAGACCGCGTCCTCCGGGATCCAGCTCGCGGCCGGCGCACGTACCTCCTCTTGCGCCCCGGCTGGTCGCGGGCAGAGGAGCAGCAGCGACGCCAGGAACAGGACATCTCTCAGCTTCATGAGCTTCCTCCGGCGGCTTCGCGCCGCGGCCGCGACCACGAGCCTACGCCGCTCGCGCGCACTCGGTAACGATGCGCGCAAGAGGAAAGGGCAGGGGGATCCGAGGAAAACCCGCGCTGGGCGGACCGCAGGTCCCCGGACGCGCCCCTGCCTACTCGATCGGGAGCACGACGAGCCCGGAGAAGCCGAGATCCGGCGCCGGGGTGAGGTGGTAGCCGAAGGCCTGGAAGTAGACGGTGACGCCGAGGAGCGCCGGGGCCTTCGGAACGAACAGGGAGAAGCTCGCGGCGCCCGCGGCGTCGAGGAGCCCGTTCGCGACCGCGATGCTCTGGTGCGGCGGGACGAGCAGGTTGCCGTAGGGCGGAAGGGGCAGGTAGAAGGGCGCCGCGGCCGCGAGCAGGCCGAAGACGTCGAAGGGATCGCCGCCGCCGAGCGTGACGGAGGAGGATCTGCCCAGAAGAAGGGGCGCGATGGACAGATCGAGCGCGGGCGCGCCGGCCAGCGCGTAGTTCAGCTCGAGCACGGGCGCGGCGCCGGCGCTGGCGTCGTTCCAGCCATAGGCGCTGCCGGGCGCGATGCTCCCCTCGGTGACCACGAACCCGACGCGGTTGCCCGGCTGCCAGTCGGGTCGCGCGACGATGACCTGCGCCAGTTGATCGAGTGGCGGCGTGGCGTGGACGCTGCCGGCGCTCCAGGCAAGGCCCGCGGGCCAGCTCACGACCTGGGAGCGCACCGGCTGGTGGTCGAGCAGGTCGATGGCCTGTCCGTCCACGAAGGGCGGGCAGTCGCCGGCGTCGAACACGCGGATCTCGAGCGCGCCGTTCGCGTCGGGGTTCTGGAAGGGGCCGGCGGTGACGCGCACCACGGCCGAGGTGATGGTGGCGAAGCGCGGCACGGGCAGGGAGAAGATGAAGCCCGCCGAGTTCGCGTCCGCGTCGTTCGAGACGTAGTCGTTCGGGTCGGAGGCCGAGAAGCCGGAGACGCGCACCACGTCCTGCACCGAGGTCGCGTCGCTCGAGTCCGCGGCCAGGCCCAAGGCGAGGCGCACGAGGGCGGCGGGCGTGGCCTCGGCGGCGGGCGAGGGCGGCCCCTCCTGGCGGGCGTCGCGCGCGCGCACCTCGTAGACGTAGGGCACGCCGTTCTGGACCGTGTAGTCGCTGAAGAACTCGACGCGCGGCGTCTCGGCGATGAACGCGAAGGCGTGCGGCCCGGGCCCGCCCAGACTCCGGTAGACGCGGTACCCGGCGACGTCGAGGGCGTTCACCGGAGTCCAGGCCAGGTGGACCTGGTATGAGCCCGGCGCGGCGATGAGGCTCGCCGGCGCCGGAGGCGGCGCGTCCCGCGGAGTGGCCGCGGCCTCGTTCGAATCCGCGCTCTCGAGCGCGGCGTCGTGGGAGCGGACGACGTAGTAATACGCGACGCCGGGATGGGCGCGATCATCGATGAAGCCCGGCGCCGGCCCGGCTTCCGCGATGGGCTGGTAGGGCCCGCCCGAGAGCGGGCCGCGATAGACGCTGTAGCCCGCGACGTCCGGATCCAGCGGCGGATTCCACGTCAGGTGCACGGCATTGTCCGCGGCGAGCGCCGTGAGCCCGGCCGGCGCGTCGGGCGGGGCGTCGCCCGTGAGCACGGAGAGCGCGCCGCGCGCCGGGCCTTCCATGCCGGCGCCGTTCACGGCGGTCACCCGATACGAGTACGCCATGTGCGGGTGCAGGTGGGGATCGACCAGGGTAGTCACGTTCCCGCCGACCGTCTTCCACAGGCCGATCGGTTCATTGCCGGCCGCGCGATGCACGCGGTAGCCGGTCACGCCCGACTCCGGGTCGAAGGCCGCACCCCAGGAGAGGGCGACCTCCTGCCCGCGGGCCGTGGCCTTCACCCAGGGCGGTGCGCCGGGCGGCGTGCGGTCGAAGGTCACGGTCACGGTGGTCGTCGCCGTGGACGGCCGGTGCTTGTGGTCGTCGACCACGAGCTGGAAGGCGAGCAGTCCCTCGGCGGCGCTGCCCACCTGCGGCGCGACGAAGCTCGCCAGCGGCGTGCCGCCCCCGGACAGGCGCACGCGCTTGCCGGAGATCTGGAACCAACGGAACTCGGGCGCGTCGTCGCTGTCCGTGCTGGCCCTGCCGTCGAGCGTCACCGTCTGTCCGGGCGCGACCATGTGGTTGAGCCCGGCATTCGCGATGGGCGCGGCGTTCGTGCTCCCCGGAACGAGGCGCAGCGTGGTGAATCCGCGCGCCGGCACGGCCGCGCTCACCACGCCGTCCACGGGCGCGAGGGGCGCGAGGTCCCTCTCGAGCAGGTCGGTGGCGCAGGACTGGCCCACGGCGAAGCGCCCGGCCGCGAGCATGGCGCTCGCGCCGGAGAGGCCGGCGTCCCAGAGGCGCGCCACGTAGCCGTTCGCCGGCCCCTCCTCGGCCACCTTGAAGGCGGTGAGCAGGGCACTGCCCGGAGAGACCTCGAGGAAGGACAGGAAGTCGCCCGGCAGGTCGCCGGCCTGATCGGCGGGCAGGGGGAGCGCGCGCGGCCGGCGCAGGCCGGTGAGCGCGTGGCGTGCGTTCGCCGGACCGTCGAACGGCCCGAGGTAGCCCTGCACCACGAAACGGAAGCGGAACTGCGTCTCGTCGTCCTGGTCGCCGAGCCAGGCCAGGTCGCCGTTCGGCGGCGAGTTGTCGAAGCCGATGAAGTTCACGCGCGGCGAGGCGACTTGAGGGTCGTACCAGACCGTGCTGGCGCCGAGGGACAGCATGTACGTGTCCGGCGCGGCCACGCGCACGCCCCCTTCCGCTCCCTTGGCGTCGGTTCCGTGCAGGTCGGCCCAGCGCTGCATGGCGAAGTAGCCCATGGTGCTGCCCGGCAGATGGTCTCCGGGCGGACTCTGCGTGGCGTAGCCGGGCCGCGTCACGGCCGCGCCCGCCTCGTAGCGGTGCTGCACGGCGCTGAAGTTCCAGGGGAAGTCGAAGCGTACCTCGTCGCTCGTGTCCGAGCCCGGCGGGCGCGTGACCGCGTTGTCGAACTCCACCCGGTCCACGCCGCCATGCAGCGTGATCGTGGTCACAGAGCTGCGCCCTGCCGCGCTCGCCGTCACCACGAGCGAGGCCGAGAGCGGCCCGACGTCCCGCGCACTGATCGAGGCGGAAGCGGGATAGGACCCCTTGGCGCAGAAGGCGTTCGCGCCGGGCGCGCCCAGGCTCTTCGAGACCAACTCGCGGTTGCCGCGCGTCTTGTCGACGAGCGAGATGACGGCGCCGCTCGCCGGGCTGACGGCGACGCGGTAGTACTCGTTCTCCAGGATGCCGGCCTGGGGATCGACGAAGACCGCGGGCGCTCCGCCGCCCGCGCTCAGCTGCACGCGGAACGTGCGGTAGCCGACCGCGGGCAGGTCCCGCGCCAGGAAGCGCAGCACGTGCGGCGGCGCGGCGTCGAGGACCTGGGCGGGCAGCTCCGCGCCGCTTGCCGCGTCCTGGACCGTGAACGGTCCCGTTCCCGCGACCTCGGTCTCGACCACGGCGTCGTGGCCATACTGGGTCGCGTTCAGCACCAGGAGCGTCTCTCCCTCGAGTTGATCGCCGGTCCTGACGCGGGCGCCGATGGCGTGCTCCGCCTCGTCGAGGATGAGCTCGGCCGCGGTCGCGGCGAACTGCGCGCAGTCCTTCTTCAGCTGGCCCGCCGGGCCGGCGTCGTACGGCGAGCCCATGGTGGACGTGCTGGTCGCGGTGTGCTCGGCGAAGACGAGGAGCCGCTTGTAGGCTTCTTCGATCAGCTCGCGGTGGGCGGCGGCGTCCGCCGGGTCGAGCGACGCGGCCACGGCCGAGAGGCTCTCGGCCGAGACGAGCTGCTCGCGCGCCGCGCGCGCCAAGGCGCAGGCGCGCGCGTGATAGAGCAGCCACACCTCCCAGTCGGCGCCGAAGCAGCCCGCATGCAGCGGCAGTGCCGCGCCGTGCGCGGCGAGCAACTGCTCCACGTCGAGGAAGAACTGCTCGGCGCGGCTGTTCTTCAGGCGCGGATACTCGTAGCCCGAAGCCTGCATGTCCGCGTTCCAGGCGCGGATCGTGGCCGTGAGCCGGGCAGGCCCGATGTTCCAGAAGTCCCAGCCGAGCCCGTAGAGCATGATCTGATCCACGGGGTAGGCGGCGCCGTAGCCCTCGAAGCGGCTGATTGCGGAGAGGATGTCCTGCTCCTGGGCCGGCGTGAGCGGGTCCACGTCGCTGCCGTGCGCCCAGAGCTTGTAGCACTCGGCGTAGCCGCCGAAGGACTGGTTGTCCCCGCTGAAATGGTCCCACTTGAGCAGCACCGAGCTGCCGTCCGGCCCGGTCCAGCGGAACAGGGAGTCGGGGCCGAGCTGGGGCCCGCCGTTCACCTGCCCGGCGCAGTTGCAGATCCCCTTGACCGCGTACGGCGACCCGGACTGCGCGAGCACGGTGGCGAGCCCCCAGGCGATGGACGAGGTCTCCATGGGCACGGCGCAGCGGACGTGCGCGCCGTGAGCGCGCTCCAGGGCGCGCGCCGGATAGAGGGCGCGGACCATCTCCTCGGTGCCCAGGCAGCCGGTGAGCAGCACCGTGTAGAGCGATCCCACGCCCAGGTGCCCGCTCCCCTCCGCGCTTTCGAGGCGCGCCGCCTCCTTGGGCCGCTCCATCTCCCAGACGTCCCACCAGATGGTCTGATCGAAGCTGAAGTGGGTCTGCTCGTCGTGCGGGAAGGCGGTGAGCTTGTCCTGCTCGATGGCCGAGAGGAAGAGGTGCGCCAGGGCCTCCATCTTGTCGCGCGTCTGCTGCTCGTTCGCCTCGTCCCACATGTAGTCGAGGTGCTTGTCCATGACCACGTGGATGGTCCAGGGGCGATGGACTCCCAGGGTCTTGGGCGGCAGCGCTTGCGAGTTGCCGCCCACGGTCAGGGTGACGACGCCGTTCGTGTCCGGCGCGGCCGGCCAGATGCGCTTCATGTGCGCCACCAGGTCGCTCGTGCCCGCGGGGACGGTCACGGGCGTGGCCACGGTCTCGCCGCCCGCGTTGATCGACACCGTGCCGCTGAGCGAACCGCCGCTGCCGTTGCTGGTGTTGACCAGCACGACGCCGCGCAGCGCAGTCGCGTCGCTGCGGAAGAAGACCGTCTCCGTGGCGCTGTTCAGCGTGACGCCGGGGATCTGCGCGAGCGCAGGCGCACCCAGCGACAGGAGGATCAGCGCGGCCGCGGCGAGGCCGCGGAACGTGCGCGGCCAGGCGGCGCTCATGGCTTTGCCTCCGCGCGCGCCGCCGCGCGCGCGCGCCGCAGCTCGCGCAGCAGGCCGTCGTGCAGCACCATCCTCCAGAGCCCGCTCTCCATCCGTTCGAACGTCACCTCGAACACGCCGTCCCGGTCGCGGTCGACGTGGTAGCAGTCGAAGGACCCGTCGCCGTTCGTGTCGGCGCGTTCGCTCTCGGCGCTGCCGTCACCGTCCGCGTCCAGGCGCTCGAGCCCGGCGCCGCGGCGCACGGCGTGCTCCTGCCCCGCCACGTGCCGCAGGAAGTCCTCCCCGGCCGGCGCCCGGGGCGCGGCGGCGGGCTGCCAGGCGCGGCCCGGCCGCGGCGCGGCGAGGAAGGCGTGGGCGGTGACGGGGATGATGCCGCCGCGTCCGGGCGCGAGGGCGGCGAGCGCCGGAGGGTCGCCAAGAGCCGCGTCGTGGAGGGCGGTCGAGCAGATCTCGCAGGCGGCGAGGTCGTGCGCGGCCTCGCCCGCGTTTGCGGCCACGTGCTGCGCCAGGTCGACCTGGCCGCGTCCGGCCCACCGCAGCAGCGTGGCGCGCAGCGCGCCTTGCGGCAGAGGCGCGCCCCGTTCGGCGGCGGCGCGCGCCCCGCGCGCTTCGCACGCCTCGAGCGCGACGTGGCCGGCCTTGCTGGTGAAGAAGGCCAGCAGGCGGTCGCGCAATGTCCATAGCGTGGGATCGCCGTGGGGATGCGCGTTTGCCGGGGAGGGGGCCACAAGAAGCACGGCCAACCCGAGAAATCCCAGAGACGCTGCCCTGCGGCACGGTTCGAGGAACGACATGCGCCTCGCGATCTGGGCAGGTCGAGGTGTCGAATCTCAGTTGTTGAGGGCTGATCCTATCGCTCGACCCCCCGCCGCAGTCAAGGCCGCTCTGCAAGAAAGGCGGCGCTCGAGGGAGCAAGGCTCGGAAGGTGAAACACGGCCGACCCGGCCGCGCCCGGCGCCGCTATCATCGGACAGGATGGAGCAAGACGGCACGGGCGCGAGCCGCCGCACGGCTTTTCTCCTCCTGGTCGCCGCGGTCCTGGCGCACTGGGCCGCGGTCTTCGGCCTGTTCGGGCCGCGCATCCTCTGGGGCGTCGATCCGGTGATCGACGGCGATCTCGCCGTGCACCAGCACCGCGTCCTGGTCCTCAGGGAAGCGGGAGCGTGGTGCACGCTGGCGTGGGACCCGAGCTACATGGGCGGAGCGCCGGTCGGCGGCGCCACGGACGCGGACAACCGTCTGGGCCAGTTCGGCGTGCTGCTGCTGCGCTTCCTGCCGCCGGGAGCGGCGTGGAACTGGACCCTGCTCCTGCTCTTCGCCCTCGTGCCGCTGCTCGTGCACCGCGCCGCGGTCTGGGCCGGGTCGGGCCCGGCGGCGCGCGCCATCGCGGCATGGCTCGGCGTGCTGCTCTTCTGGTACACGCGCGCGCAGGGCCAGACCTACCTCGCCTGGGGGATGTACGGATGGGTCCTCGCCGCCGCGGCCGCGCCTCTCTTGTTCAGCGGCTTGTTGCGCGTCCTCGAGCGGCCCGGCGCGAAGAGCGCCCTCGCCTATGGAGCCGCCGTCGCCTTCGCGGGAACGGCCCACGCCCTGAGCGCGCTGTTCCTGCCGCTCGTCGCTCTCCTCTTCCTGGCGCGCATCCGCCAGGTCGGCGCGCGCCAGCTCGTGGCGCTCGCCCTTGCCGCGGGCACGGCCGCGCTGCTGCTCCTGCCCTCGGCCCTGCCGCTTCTCGCCACGGCCGGGGAGGTCGGCAGGAACGCCGCCTCGCTCAGCCTCTACTTCCAGGCCAACCTCGACCAGGTGGTGCTGAACCTGTGCCGGCCGGAGCGCGGCCTCGCCCTTGTCCTCTTGCTCCTGGCCGGCGTGGGACTGGGGGCGCGCGCCCTTGGCCGCGGCCAGGCGGAACTGGCCGCGGCTGCGCTCCTGACCGCGTTTCTCGCCTTGTTCGCCTGGCTCTTCCGCTTCCCGCCCGAGCTGCAGCCCACGCGCTTCCTGCTGCCGGCGCTGTTCCTGGCCGTGCCCGCGGCCGCGCAGGTCGTGGCGCGCGCCGGTCGCGGCAAGATCGCGAGCGTGGCTGCCGCCGCGCTCGGCGTCGCGCTCGCGCTGCCCCACCTGCATACCCTGGCCTCGGCCGCGCTTCTGCGCCAGCCTCTGGTCACCGAGCCGGACGCGCCCGCGCTCGCACTTGCGGAACACCTGCGCCAGGGCACGAGCGCGGAGAGTCGCATCCTGGTGGAGGATGACGTCGCCGGTCCCTTCGCCGGCGACCACTTCGGCGCGCCGCCCTTCGTCGCCTGTCTCGCGCGCCGGCTGGAGCCCGCCGGGCTTCGCGGGAGGCGCGCCCTCCGCGCCCGCCGAGGCCGCGGTGAACGAGATCCGCGTGCGCGGCGCGCCCAGTTCGCCCACGCCCCTGCGCTGGCAGTACGACCCGCGCTTCGTTTGCGAGCCGCCGCTGCCGATGCGCGCGGAGCCGAATCCGCACAGCCCGGTCGGCTTCATCCTGGTGGAGAACGGGGGGACGGCGGACTTCGTGCTGCGTTACCGTCCCACGCTGCTGCCCTGAGCCTCTCCGCAGGAGAGGCTCATCCGGAATCCACGATTCTCAGGCGGATTGCTTGAGCTTGGGGAGCCCCGGGGATGCGTCGCGAGCGGGCAGGACCGCGAGGATGCCGGGGAAGGGCGCTATTCCCCGAGGGACATGGACCCCTCGTAAGGCAGGCCCGCCGCGGGTAGTTTGCGGACCTGCTTCTCTCCCCTGCTGGAGCGCCGCCCATGCGCCGACTGGCCGTCCTGCTGCTCTTCTTCCTGTCCGGCGCGGCCGGGTTGATCTACCAGGTGGCCTGGATGCGCCGGCTGACGCTGATCTTCGGCGTCACCGCCGAGGCGGTCAGCACGGTGCTCGCCGTGTTCATGGGCGGCCTGGCGCTCGGCTCCTGGCTGCTCGGCAGGGCAGGCGACGACACGCGCGCGCCGCTGCGCTTCTACGGCTGGCTCGAGCTGGGCATCGCGCTCTTCGGCTTCCAGAGCGTGATCCTGCTCGACGGGCTCATGGACTCCTACGTCAGCCTGCGCCGCACGGGCGCGCTGCCTGACGAGTGGCTGCCGCTCCTGCGCTTCTTCCTGGCGTGCGCCGCGCTGATCGGCCCGACCACGCTCATGGGTGGCACGCTGCCCGTGCTCATCCGGGCGGCGTGCCGCGCGCGCGAGCGCATCGCCCGCGCGGCCGGCCTCTTCTACGCGATCAACACGCTCGGCGCGGTGGCCGGGACGCTCTTCTGCGCCTTCTTCCTGGTGCGCGTTGCCGGCATCCAGAACGCGATCTTCACCGCGGCCGCGATCAACTTCGCCGTGGGCCTGGCCGCGCTGTGGCTGGCGCGCGGCCAGGCGCCGAGCGCGGCGGCTGCGCCGCCCGATCCTTCGCCGCTGCTCGAGGTCGCGCCGGTGCCCGCACTCGCGCCCGCGCCCGCGACATCGGGAACGGTGCGCGCCGTGGTTTTCGCCTTCGGCGTGTCCGGCTTCCTCGCGCTCGCCTACGAGGTGCTGTGGACGAGGTACCTCATCTACGTGGTGCGCGAGAACTCGGTCTACGCCTTCAGCATGATGCTCGCCGCGTTCCTGCTGGGGATCGTGGCGGGCAGCCTCATCGCCTCGTGGCTGGGCGACCGGATCAAGGACCTGGTCGCCTTCTTCGGCGGGGTGCAGGTGCTGATCGGCGCGGCGGCGTTCGCCACGGTCGCGGCCATGGGCTTGATCGCGGACACGCGCTGGTGGGGCTCGGACGGTTTCTGGACGGGCAGCGCCATCCGCTTCGGCCGCTGCCTGGCCGTGCTCTTCGTGCCGTGCACGCTCTCGGGCACCACCTTCGCCATCGTCGCCAAGGTCTACGCGCGGCGCGTCGACACCCTCGGCCGCGACGCCGGCATCGCCTACGCGGTGAACACGCTCGGCGCCATCCTCGGCGCGATCGCCGGCGGCTTCCTGGTGCTGCCGCTGCTCAAGCTGCGCGCCGGCCTGGTGGTCCTCGGGGCAATGAACGTGCTGATCGGCCTCTGGCTGCTCCTGCGCCGCCGTCCCGAGGGACGCGCGCGGAAGACCGCGATCGTGACCGGGATCCTCGCCGCCGCCGGCCTGGCGTCGGTCTTCTGGGCGGGAGATCCGGCGCGGAAGGCGCTGGAGGACTGGGCGGAGAAGATCGTGTTCTACGAGGACGGGCGCGAGTCCTCGGTGGCCATCGTGCAGGCCGAGGAGTCAGAGGACCTGCACCTGCTCGTGGACGGCGACGGGCAGGCCGGCACGGGCATCGGCATGCAGATCCACCTGCGTCTGCTCGGCCACCTGCCGGCGTTTTTCCACCCGAACCCGCGCGAGGCGCTGTGCGTGTGCTTCGGCGCGGGCATTTCCCTGGGCTCACTGGCCCAGCACCCGGTGGAGCGCGTGGACATCGTGGAGCTTTCCCGGGCGGTGATCACGGGGGCGAAGCACTTCGCGCCGTTCAACCACGACCCGCTGCATGACCCCAAGGTGACCCTGACCATCGACGACGGCCGCAACTTCCTTCTGGCCTCGGACCGGAAGTACGACGTGATCACCTCCGACCCGGTCGATCCGGACGACGCGGGCGTGACCAGCCTCTACTCCAGGGAGTACTACGAGCTGGTGCGCGACCACCTGAACGAGGGCGGCGTCGCCTGCCAGTGGCTGGCCGGGTACGGCGCGGAGGAGACCAAGCTGCTCATGCGCACCTTCCAGTCGGTCTTCCCCAACGCCTCCCTCTGGTTCGGCGAGGCGATGATCCTGGTCGGGCTGAAGGGCGAGCCGCGCGCCACGCTCGCGGACCTGCGCGCGCGCTTCACGCACGCGCCGGTGCGGGACAGCCTGGCGGTGATCGGCGTCACCAGCCCGGAGGAGCTGCTCGCCCTGCGCCTCCTCGGGCCGCAGGCCTTGCGCTCTTTCGTCGGCGCAGGTCCCTTGAACACCGACGACCGGCCGCTGATCGAGTACCTCGGCCCGAGGACGCGCTGGAGCGAGGACGACGACCAAGACGTCTTCTGGCAGGCCCTCACCGCGCGGCGCGATCCCGACATGAGCGACTGGCTCGCGGGCTGGACGCCGGAGGACCAGGCGGCCGTGGCGCCGGCCTGGCAGTGGACCAGTTGGATCCTGGAGCGCCAGCATTTCGAGTGGGGCGGGTCGGATTGGCGCAAGCGCGCCGAGGAGAAGAACCTCTCCGCCGAGGAGAAGGACCGGCGCTACCTGGCGCGCGAGAAGGAGCGCGCGGAGAAGCGCGCGCACTACCTGGAAACGACCTGGAAGATCCTCGGCAGCCCGGTGTCCAAGGTGCACCTGGTCATGACCGGCCTCGGCCGCGACGATCCGCGCGACGAGACCGTGGAAGCCCGGCGCCGCTACGAGGAGGAGATCGCGGCGGGCTGCGCGGCCTGGGGCGCGGGCGAGGTGGAACGCGCGCGCGAGCGCTTCGTTGTCGCGGCCGAGGCGCGTCCTCAGGACAAGCGCGCGACCGTGATGCGGGCGGCCTGCTTGCTGCGCGGCGACGACCTGCTCGGGGCGTTGCGCGCCATGCTTTCCTTCGAGCCGCAGGGCGAGGAGCGCTGGTTCGGCGTGGCCGAGCTGCGCTCGCACCTGGTGCGCCACGTCTTCGACCGCATGGAAGGCATGAGCGAGGAGGAGAGGGCGGCCGCGGGCCGCGTTCTCCTCGAGGTGACCCCGGCGGACGAGGAGCGGCCCGAGTCCTCGGATGCCTATCCCTGGCTCGAGGACGAGGACCGCGGGCCGCCGAAGCCGCGGCCCACGGCCGAGAACGCGGGCGCGGTGGACGCGTGGCGTCTCTGGTACCGCGACGCCGCCCGTGACCTGACCGCGAAGGAGGGCGCGTTCACCTGGCGCAAGGACGAGGAGGAGAAGGAGGACGGCGGCTGATCCCGCGCGTCGCCTGGGGGCGGGCCGTCACTCGTCCAGGAGCGCGCGCACGCGCGCCAGGAAGGCGCGCCGGTCGAACGGCTTCTCGAGCAGCTGGACGCCCTCCTCCAGCACGCCGTGGCGGGCGATGACGTCCGCGGTGTAGCCCGACACGAAGAGCGTCTTCACGCCCGGCGCCGCCTGCTCCAGCTCTCCGGCGAGCCTCTTGCCGTCCATGTCCGGCATGATGATGTCGGTGACCAGCAGGTGGATTTGGCCCTCGTGTCCGCGCGCGATCTCCAGGGCCTGGAAGCCGCTCGCCGCCTCGATGGCGGCGTAGCCGGCTCGCGCCAGCATGCGTACCATGAGCCCGCGCACCGCCGGATCGTCCTCGCATACCAGGACGGTCTCGCTGCCGGCGAGCGCGTGGTCCAGGTCTTCTTCGGCGGCGGACGGCGCGCTGCACGCCGTGCCGGCCGCGGCGGCCGCCGGCAGGTAGACCCTCAAGGTGGAGCCGCGCCCGGGCTCGCTCTCGACCGTGACGTGGCCGCCTGACTGCCTGACGATGCCGTACACGGTGGAGAGCCCCAAGCCCGTCCCTTCGCCCACCTCCTTGGTGGTGAAGAAGGGCTCAAAGGCGCGCTCCAGCGTCTCCGCATCCATGCCACAGCCGCTGTCGCTCACGGCCAGCATCACGTAGGGTCCGGGGCCCGCCTCGACGTGCCACGCCAGGGTCCGCTCGTCGAGGTGCACGTTGGCCGTCTCCAGGCGCAGCGTGCCGCCCTCCGGCATGGCGTCGCGGGCGTTGAGGACCAGGTTCATCACCACCTGCTCGATCTGCGCCGGGTCGGCGAGCACGCTGCTCAAGTCGGGAGCGCAAGCGTGCTCGAGCTTGATCTGCTTGGTGATCAGCCGTCTGAGCATGCGCTCCATCTCGGCGAGCGTGTGGTTGAGGTCGAGGAGCTGCGGCCGCGAGGGCTGGCAACGGCCGAAGGCGAGGAGCTGCCGCGTCAGGTCCGCGGCGCGCAGCGCCCCGCGCCGGATCTCCTCGATCTCCTGGTGCAGCGCGTCTCCCGGAGCGACGCGGCCCGCCAGCTCCGCGCGCGCCAGTTCGACGTTGCCGAGGATGGAGGTCAGGATGTTGTTGAAGTCATGGGCCACGCCGCCGGCGAGCTGGCCGACCGCTTCGAGCTTCTCTGATTGGCGCAGCCTGGCCTCGAGCGCGACCTGGCCGGTGATGTCGCGCGCCACGGAGCAGATCAGGCCCTCGGCCAGCAGCGGGTACGAGTTCCACGAGATGCGCCGGAAGGAGCCGTCCCGGCAGCGGTAGCGGTTCTCGAAGGAGATGACGCTCTCGCCCTGGGCGAGCTGTTCCAGGGCCTTGTCCGTCGCCGGGTGGTCCTCGGGATGGACGAAGTCGATCCACGGCTTGCTCAGCATCTCCTGCGCGGTCCAGCCGAGGAGGCGCTGCCAGGCCGGGTTGATCTGCTTGAAGTAGCCGTCGAAGCCGGCGATGCAGAACATGTCCAGGGAGAGGTCGAAGAGGCGGTCGCGCTCGCGCTCGGCGCGCTTGCGGCTGGTGATGTCGAGCGCGGTGAAGGTCACGCCCGCGGACGGATCGCCGGGCGCGAGCGGCGAGGAGCTGAGCAGCACGTCGATGAGCGCGCCGTCCTTGCGCCGCCAGCGCGTCTCCACCGTGCCGGTGCCGCGCTCGAGGATCTGCGCGTACTTCTCGCGCCCGACGCGTTCGAACTCCTCGTCGCTGGGATAGAGCATCCTGGCGTTCTGGCCGATGAGTTCCTCTGCCGTGTAGCCGACCATCTCGCACACGCGCTCGTTGACTTCCAGCAGGACGCGGTCGGCCACCTGGCCGATGCCCACGGGCGCGGCGCGGAAGATGCTCTTCAGGCGCTGCTCGCTGCGCCTGAGCTCCGCCTCGAGCTCCCCTTCGCTTCCCCGCGCCTCACCCGCGGGAGCATCCTGGTCGCGGGAGCGGTCCATGCCGGCCTTCTCGAAGTCCTCCACCAGAACCTCCCGGTGCCGCTGCAGCGCCATGCCGGTCGCGCATGACGGCAGGCGATTGTGGCAGAGGGGGTGCGCGCGGAGGGGTGGGAAAAAGGCCGCGCGACGCTCGCCGGTCGTCCCTGTTGCATGCCTGGAACCGCGGGCCGCGGAGCTACGGCAGACCGAGCGAGCCCTGATTGACCAGGCCGTCCGCGAAGTTCTCGTTGAACGCGCGGAGCGCGGCCTCGAGGTCCTGAACCGTTGCATCGCCGCTGCCGTTTCCGTCCAAGTCCACGGGCGCGTTGAGCTCGCCGGAGATCACCAGGTCGCTCAGGTAGATGACCTCGGCCACGCTCAGGCCGCGGATGAGGGGGTGGACGTTGGCGACGAACACCAGGCCGGCGATCTTCACCTGCGGCAGGCCCTTGAGCGGATCGAAGATGCCCGCCAAGTCGAAGCCCGCGTTGAGCTTGGCGGCCGCCAGCTCGCCGGCGAAGGCGCCGGCCGAGGTCGCCAGCGGATTCACCTGGTCCTGATCGAGCACGGCCGGCAGCCCGGCCGCGGGCAGGAAGTCCTCGACCGCCTGGGAAGCGGTGAGAAGCGCGGCGAAGAACAGGTCGGAGTCCGGACCATCCGGATCGCCAAGCACGAGGCCGGCCGGAAAGACCGGGGCGAAGTGCGCGTCGCGCAGGCAGCCGACCATGCCGGTGGCGCAGTCTTCGCCCCAGCGTCCCTGGGTGAACGTGACCAGGTCGCCTGGCAGGAACCCGCCCTGGCCGCAGGAGTTGGCCACGATGTTGAGCGTGGCCGAATTCGAGACGCGCACCAGGCTCGGATCGGACTTGTCCACCGCCAGGTACTGCATGTGTCCGAAGATGCCGGGGTACTTCGGATCGCAGGGCACGAAGTGCAAGAAGGACTCGTCCGGCATGGACATGAAGATCGGCACCACGGCCGCGAGCGACGGGCCGACGCAGAGCGTGCCGAACTGCGTCGGCGTGGGCCCGCCCTCGCTCGAGAGCAGGAGCAGGACGAACGAGCTGTTCGGCGCCGTGAGCGAGACCTCGAAGCTGGTTCCGACCGGGACCTGGGGAGGGTCGATCACGAGCGTGAAGCCCGGATCTCCGGGGCAGCCTCCCCAGCAGGGGGAGGCGGCAGCGAACAAGACGGCGCAGGCGAGCGTGAACGGCTTCCAGGCTGCGAACATGTGTTGCACCTCCAGTTGCGGCGGCCCCGGTGGGCGGGGCCGGCGCGCGCCCCGAGGTGGGGCGCGTGCCGTTCCATTCCACGGGTCATGTTACCCCATGCGCCCGCGCGGCCGTCAACAGCCGGGCCGTGCGAGAGCGCTACAATGTTCTGCGGAATGTCGATGTCTCTCCCGGATCACGATCCCGCGGGCGCGTCGCGCTCTCTCCTGGAAAGAGCGAGCCGCGGCGACGCCCTCGCCGTCGACGCGCTGATCGAGCGGCATCTGCCGGGCCTGCGCGCCTTCATCCGCCTCAAGGCCGGAGCGGCGGTGCGCGGCAAGGAGTCGTGTTCCGACCTCGTGCAGTCGGTGTGCCGCGAGGTGCTCGAGGGCGCTGGCCGCTTCGACTATCGCGGCGAGGCGGCGTTCCGCCAGTGGCTCTTCACCACGGCCTTGAGGAAGATCGTCGCCCGCCAGCGCCACCACCTCGCCGAGAAGCGCGATGTCAGGCGAGAGCGGCTCCTCTCCCCGATCGAGTCCGCGAGCCGCGACCGCGATCTGCTCGAGGCCTACACCGGACTGCACACGCCGAGCCGCCTGGCCGCGGCGCGCGAGGAGGTCGAGCGCGTCGAGCTGGCGATCGCGCGGCTGCCGGAGGAGTACCGCGAGGTCATCTGCCTCTCGCGCCTCATGGGGCTCGGCCATGCCGAGATCGCGGAGCAGCTCGGCCGCAGCGAGGGAGCGGTGCGCGTCCTCTTGCACCGCGCCCTGGCGCGCCTCTCCCGCCTCCTCGAACAGCCGCAGGCCTGATCCGCGTCACTTCCCGTCCGGCGGCCGCGCCACGGCCGCGCGGTACTCGGCCAGCTCCTCGCGCAGCCTGGCGAGGAGTTGGGCCTCGGCCGGGTCGGCGGGCGGATCTCCGAGCAGGGCGAGCGCCTGCCCTGCGGCCTCGGCCGCGCCGCGCGCGTCGCCCGCGCCGAAGAGGATGAGCGCCAGCGTGCGCAGGGTCGCGGCGTCCTGGCCGCCGCTCAGCTCGACCGCGCGCCGGGCGAAGCGGACGGCGCGCTCCAGGTCGCGGCGCTCGGGCGCGTGCGCCGAGAACAGCAGCCAGGCGTAGTCGGCGTTCTCCTTCGCGCCCGCGCCTTCACGCAGCGCGGCGCCTTCCAGGATCTCAAGCTGCAGTCCCTGGCATTCGTCGATGACCTCCTCCCGGCCCGCGCGCTGCGCCAGGGCGGCGCGCGACTGCAGCGCCTGCAGCAGGGTGGTGCGCGCGTCGTCGTCCTCCGGGTCCGCCTGGTGCAGGGAAAGGAGCAGCGCTTGCGCGCGGCGGAAGTCCGTCTCCGCCGCCTCCGCGCCGCCGGTCGCGCCGCGGGTGATGGCGCGGTTCACCAGGGCCGCGCCCAGCGTGTGCCGCGACAGGGCGTGGCCGGGATCGCGCGCGCTCAGCTCCTCGCACAGGCGGATCGACTCGTCGAAGGAGAGGACCGCTTCCTCGATCTCGCCGGTGCGCTGCTGGAGCAGGCCCTTGCGGCGCTGACAGATCGCCAGCTCCGCGAGCGCGGCGCGGTCCGAAGGGTCGCGGGCGAGCAGGTCCTGGAAGAGGCGCACCGCGCGGCTGGAGCGCTCGAGCGCGTCCTCCTTGCGGCCCATGATCTCGCACACGTTCATGCTGTTCATGAGCGCCGCGCCGAGCTGGTGGCCGGCCACGAGCTTGCGCTCCGAGGCGTAGAGCCGCTCGCCGACCAGGACGGCGCCATCGTACACGGTGAGCGCGCGTCCCAGGTCGCGCTGCGCCTCGTAGGCGCCGGCGAGCGTTCCGTAGGCGGCCTGCAGCAGCTCGCCGTAGCGCGCGTCCGAGGCGTCCGCTGCGTAGAGCCTCTCGCCCACGGCCACGGCCTCCTTGCCGGCCAGGACCGCCGCGTTCGGGTCGCTCTCGTAGCTGGCGACGCGAGCGTGGATCTGGGCCAGGAGGATCTGGCAGGCCGCGTTCTCCGGCTGCGACTCGACCAGCGCCGCGGCCTCGGCGCGCGCCTGCTCCAGGTGCCGCATGGCGCCGCCCTTGTCGCCCGTGTCCCAGAGGAGCGGCGCGAAGCGCTCGTGCGTCTCGGAGAGCGCCAGCCGGTCCGCGGGATCGGCTCCGGACCGGCCGGCCAGTTCGCTCCAGACGCGCAGAGCTTCTCCTTGATGCACGAGGGCGTCCTGGCTCGCGCCGCGCTCGAAAAGGAGCGCCGCGATCACGGCATGCGCCTGTCCCAGGCGGCGCGACCGCTCCACGCTGCCGGATTCGCCCGCGGCGCGCTGCTCGAGCGCGTCGAGCACCTCGCGCCGCAGGTGCAGCGCGGTCTCGGCGTCTCCCTGGAGGCGGTGAGCGTCGGCCATCCCGCTCAGGGCCGAAAGGCGGCCGAAGAACGCCGTGTCCCGCAGGGCGGGCTCGTCCGGGAGGCCCTGGAACAGTGCGAGGCCGCGCTCGTGCTCGCGGATCGCGGATCCGGTGTCGCCGAGCGTCACGTACACGCTGCCCAGGCGCACGTGGGCGGCCGCGAGGTCGGCGCGCAGCGACAGGTCGCCCGCCGCGGCCTCGGCGAGCTTGGCGAGCAGGCCACGGGCGCGCTCCACGATGAGCGAGCGCGCTGGCGTCGATCCGGGCAGGTTCTCGATCTTGTCGTGGAACTCGAAGAGGAAGGCGGTCGCCACGGTGCGGATGTCGTTGAAGCGATCGAGAGCGACTTCCTTCTCCTCTTCCAGCGCGCGCGCGTGGCGCGCCTGTTGGATGCCCACCGCGACCGCGGAGATCACGAACAGGGCGAGGCCGACGAGGAGGGCCGCGCCGGCCGTGGGGTGGCGCTGGCCGAAGCGCAGCAGGCGCAGCCAGGGGCCGGGCCGCCGCGCGGCGATCGGCCGGCGCTCGAGCACGTTGCCCAGGTCGCGCGAGAAGTCGGCGGCGGTCTGGTAGCGCCGCTCGCAATCCCGGTCCATGGCGGTGAGCGTGACCGTTTCCGCGTCCCACGGCACGGCGCGGTTCATGACGCGAATCGGCGTGGGCCGTCCCTCGGCGATGCGGCGGCTGGTGGAATCGTGGCTCTGGTCGAGGTAGGGCGACTCGAGGGTGAGCAGCTCGTAGAGGGTGATGCCGAGGGAGTAGACGTCGGTGCGCTGATCCACGGCCATGCCGGCCACCTGCTCCGGAGACATGTAGGGCAGCGAGCCGGGCTGGCTGCCGGTGCGCGTCAGGCGCGTGGCCTCGCGCGTCTGCGCCAGGCCGAAGTCGAGAAGCAGGGCGCGGCCGCTCTGCGTCACCGCGATATTGGACGGCTTGACGTCGCGGTGCAGAACGCCGCGGCCGTGGGCGTGCTCCAGGGCGTCGGCCACCTGCCGGGCGAGGCGGAAGCAGGCGTCGCCGTAGCTCCCCGCGAACATGCCGGCCGAGGCGCGGGCGAGGTCCGCGCCCGCGGAGGCGCCGGCCTGGGCCGAGCACTCCTCGATGGCGCGCGCCAGGTCGGCGCCCGCGAGATCCTGCTGCCTGCGGCCGCGCAGGGCCTTCAGCACGTCGCCCAACGTGCACCCTTCGATCTTCTCCATGGCGAAGTAGGGCACGCCCTTCTCCCGGCCCACGGTGTAGATCGGCACGATGCCCGGATGGTGCATGCGCGCGACCGCCGCCACCTCGCGCTGGAAGCGCTCGAGCGCGTCCTCGAAGTACATGTTCTCGGGCCGCACGAGCTTGAGCGCGACCGTGCGGCCCAGCGGAAGCTGCTCGGCCTCGAAGACCACGCCCATGCCGCCGCCGCCGATGCGCCGGATCAGGCGGAACTCGCCGAGCCGCTCGGGAAAGGCGCCGGCCTCGCGCGCCTGCGCGCCGACCAGTCCCATCTCTTTGAGCCGGGCGATGTGCGAGCGCAGCGCGGCCGCGTGCTCGGGGTGCTCCCGGCAGATCTCGTCGACCGCTCCCTCGTCCTGTCCGATGCGCTCGAGGCACTCGAAGACGAGGCGTTCGATCGGATCTTGGGGCTCTCCGGAAAGGCCGCCGGCACCTTCGTCGCTCACGCGGCCAGTTGACCACAAGAGGCCTTTGCGGGGAAGGAGCCCGAGAGAGGCGGGGGGGACAGCCTGTACCGCGCGTCCCGGCCTTCCTCCTCAGGGCCGGAGCGGCAGGAAGAGCGCGCTCGGGTGCTTCTCGCTCATGTGCACCGTGTTGCGGGCCAGCCGCGGCTCGCACCCATCGAGGAAGTCATCGCCGGTGTTGGGATTCACCGCGAAGCGCGGGTAGCTGCTGCTCGCGATGAAGAGGCCGACGCGGTGGCTGCGGGCGAAGACCAGGCTGATGGACCCGAGGTCGATTTCGAGCGGCACGATGATCCCCGGTGCGACCGCCTCTGATCTCTCGAAGCCGTTTCGGAAACGCAGGCGGCGGATGCCGTCGAGCATGAGGATCTCGCGGCCGTCGGGGTAGACGTCCACCAGCCGCGCGGCGAAGTCCGTGTCCGGCGCGTCGCTCGAGACGAACAGCCGGACCATCACCTTGCCCGTGGCCTCCACGGGCCGGTCCAGCGGCGCGGTCGCGAAGCGCAGCACGTCGGGCCGCCCGGTCAGCCACGACTGATCGAAGGGCAGGCGCGTGAGCGCGAGGCCCAAGAGCGCGTTGGTCTCGGTCCTGCAGCTCGGCACAGGGTGTCGGGGATCGTGAACGAAGGTCCTGTTGCCCGCCTGCTCGGACGGGGCAGCGCTCCGCAGGAAGCCGTCCGTTCCGAGGAACCACGGCGTCTCCTCGGTCTCGAACGGCGGCCAGTCCGCGGCGCTGCGCCATTCGTTTCCCGGCGCGTCCTCTGCCTCGACGTCGCCCAGGGTGTAGTAGCGCACCGCCGGCTCGGACTCGACGCCGTTCTTCGTGCCGTTCAACCAGTGGTCCAGCCAGTACATCTCGGCGCGGAGCAGGTCGAGCAGGAAGTTCTGCTTGAGGGTCAGGTCGCCGAGTCGGGCTGAAAGCAGGTGGCCGAAGGCCCCCATGATCAGCTTCTGCCCGCTCCTGCCGCCTCCGCGCAGCCGGAAGTTCCTGAGCGTGCCCTCCGAGAACGCGTCGAACCAGCCGCCGATGAAGAGCGCGGGGACCGGTTCGGCCGGGAGGTGCGTTGCCGCGTCGAAGGGCCCCCAGAAGTCGTCCTGGAGCGGATGGGCCTTCCAGATCTCGAAGGCGGCGGGGCTCGCGTTCACCACCATCCACGACCGGACCAGCCCCTCGCGGAAGACGCCTCCCTGGTAGGACGCCTCGCCGTAGAAGCAGGAAGGGCAGAAGGAGACGGCCAGGCATTGCAGTTCCGCCTGGCAGCGAGCGGGCATGAGCACCTGGGTGATGCCCCACGCCGACTGGCCGGCGCTGGCGATCCGGCCATTCGACCACTCCTGCGAGCGGATCCACGCGAGCGTGTCCTCGGTATCGGTGAACATCGCCGGTACGTCCCCGCCGCTCAGTGGATCCTCGCCGTCGCTGCGCCCCTTGCCGCGGGTCTCCTGGATGACCAGGGCGATGCCGAAGTGGGCGAGCCCCACGCGGTACCGCGTGACGAACTCCTGGATAAACCTGCTTCCCAGACCCTCCAGGGGGTAGACCGAGCGGATCAGGACCGCGGGGAACGCTGGTCCACCGCGCGCCGGCAAATGGACGTCGGTGGCCAGCACGACGCCGTCCCGCATGGGCACGAGGTGCTCCTCTGCGGGAGCGTGGCGCAGGATCGCGGTGCATGCGAGAAGGACGAAGCACGCGCGCAGCGCGGCCGCGTGCTCGGACTGCTTTCGGTGCATCTCGTGGATCACCCCCTCCTCGCGCCCGGTACAATCGACGCGCTCGAAAGTGGGGCGCTCGACTCGATCCTCGGGATCTTGGCAAAGGCGGCCGGCAATTGCGTCAAACACGCGGCCAGTTGACCACAAGGAGCGCGCGCGGGAAAGGCGCCGGGAGCCGCACATGACACGGGCCGGGTTGATTGCCGTGCTGCTGCTCTTTGCCCTGGCCGTTACCCTGCTCTTCCGCGGCGGGGGGGAAGAGGAGCCGCGCGGCGAGGCGCCGGCCGATCGCGCGGCGCCGGCCCGGGCGGACCCACCACCCGTGCCCGCGGCCGCGCGTCCTGCCAGCGAAGACGAAGCCACGGGCGGCGCTGCTCCTGCAACGGTCGCGCCGCCCTCGAGCACGGTTCTGCCGGACGGCGTGCCCGCCGCCTCATCCAACCTGCCCGCCGTCCGCGGCACGGTGGTCGTGGAAGAACCCGATGGCCGCCTCATCACTGGACTGTCCGGCAAGATGACGATCGTGGTGGACGAGAGGCTCGCGCGCGAAGGCGGCCGCATCCGCACGGAACAGGTCGACGTGAAGGAGGGCTCGTGGAGCGCCGTGTTCCTCCCCGGCACGATCATCAAGGTCCAGGATGCCGTTCTGGGCGAGCGGGAGGTCCTGGTCGATGCTCCGGCCGTAAGGCCGCGTAAATAAATAACCATCGCGCACCGCCTATGACGACCTCGGGCGAATGACGTAGTTCCAGTCGCCGTGGAACTTGTTGCGCACCAGGTTCACTCGCCGCATCTCCTCGTCGGTGACCTTGCGGCCCGTCGGGTATCTGCGCCGGTCCAGGCGGCA
>JACQZJ010000075.1 GCA_016213895.1 Planctomycetota bacterium
GCTGGCGCGGCACATCGACCTGCCGCTCACCCACGAGCCGTTCCGGCGCGTGCGCGGGTTCCGCATGCTCGAGTCCAAGGTCCGGCGGGAGGACGGGACGTTCGTCGACGTGCTGCTTTCCGGGATCAGCCTCTTCGAGCGCGGGAGGTTCATGGGCAAGGTCTTCTTCCTCCAGGACCTGCGCGAGGTCAAGCGGCTGCGGGAGAACGTGATCCGCTCCGAGCGCCTGGCCGCCACGGGGCAGGCGGCCGCCAGCATCAGTCATGCGGCCAAGAACATCCTCGACGGCTTCCTTGGCGGCGCCTACGTGTTCAAACAGGGGCGGGCGAGCGGCAACCAGCGGAAGATGGACAAGGGGTGGGAGATGCTCGAGCGAAACATGGACATCATCGCCCGCCTGGTGAAGGACCTGCTCCGGTTCGCGGAGGATCGTCCGCTCGACCTGGAGGAGCATGAGCCGGCCCGGCTGATCGAGAACAGCATGGCGGCGGCCGCGATCGGCGGAGACGGGCGGATCGCCGTGGAGATGGCCATCGATGAGCCGCGCCAGTCGGTGCGGGTCGACGCGCGATCGTTCGAGCAGTGCCTCGTCGATCTCATCCGCAACGCGGCCGAGGCTATCCCCGCCGAGCGCGCGGGACGCGTCACGGTCCGCTTCGGGATGAAGGGCGCGGTGCCGTTCTTCGCGGTCACCGACGACGGCGCGGGAATGAGCGCGGAGACCATCGAGATGGTCAGGGGGGGGATGTACTCGACCAAGGGGTCGAAGGGCACCGGGCTCGGCCTGCTCGTCGTGCAGAGGGTCGTCGGCCAGCACGGCGGCGTGCTGAGGATCGAGTCGGAGGAGGGCGCGGGCTCGACCCTGCGGATCGAGCTGCCTACGAGTTGACCTGCTGGAAGGAGCAGGTGCGCTGCTGCACGAACCGATAGGCCCAGGTGAGCCACACGAGCTTCCCCATGTGCGACTTCGGCTCGACGACGCGGAACAGGTCTTCCGGCAGGTAGCACACGAAGACGGGCTCCTTCAGTCCCTCCAGTTCCTGCGGCGCAGGGCAGGTCCACGGCGACGCAATGACGCCGGTCGAGTCTGCGAGGAGCGGCAGGCCTTCACTGTCGTCTTTGGGCGTCAACAGCCGGTCGCCCGCGCGTCCGGCTCGAAACTCGAGAGGCGGCGCGAGGCGGGTCCGGTCCAGCACGGACCAGGGCGCAAGCGATCGGATCGTGAGGATGTTCAGGAACTCCCAGGCGAGACAGCCGCGTGCTGCCTGCGGAGAGGCGAGCAGAGCGGCAAGCAGCTGCTCCGAGCAGGGCGTGGCGCCGTCCAGGTCGATGCCCAGCGAGCAGAGGCTCTGCCGCAGAGCAGTGACCGCCGGGCAGCGATCCAGCCGGCCGCCCGGCAGGCTGCGGCCGAGTTCGGCGAGAGCCCCCTTGACCGCCGTGTCCATCACGTTGCCCAGGTCGCGGTCCTCCCGCAGCCGCATGTAGGAGACAAGCAGCCGCCAGCGAGGCACTCGCACCGTGATTGCGTCAACCAGACTCGCTCTGCTCTCCATGGCGTCACGTTAGGATTCCCGCGCGCGCGGGAGAAGGGCCGCCTGCAGGCCGCCGCTCAGCCCCGCTCGGCGCGCAGCGTGGCGATGCCGCCCGCGGGCAGGTCGATCGCGCCCGTGACGGGCCGGCCGCGCGACTCGTCCGGGCCGCTCTCGAACAGATCGCCCGCGGTTCCCGGGGCGAAGCGCAGGCGCACGCTCTCGGGCCGGTCCGCGGCGGCGAAGAGCCGGATGATCCAGGCCGCGCCGTCCTGGCTGGGCCTGAGCGCGGTGACGAGCACGCCGGCGCTGTCGAGGGTGAAGAGCGCGGGCAGGGCCGGCGGTCCGTCCGGCCGCGCGGGCGTGACGACCAGCGGCCGGCAGCGCTCGACGCCGAAGCGCGCGGCCTCGGCTTGGTCGAGAAGTCCGGCGTGCGGCCGGATCGAGTAGCGGAAGACCGTCTCCCCTTCCTGGTCTGCCTTGTAGTTGGTCTCCCAGTAGTTGTTCATCACGTAGGAGAAGAGCCGCGGCGAGGGCTCGATGTGCTTGAGCCAGACCTCGGGGTTGGAGTGGGCTTCCGCCACGTCGGTGTGGATGTCGCCGACCTGCACGAGCGGCGCGTCCACGGTCGCGAGCGTGACGCCGTAACCGGCGTTCGACGCGTCCACCCAGCGCTGCGCGGTGAAGTAGTTGCGGCACGCGCCCGGAAGCTGATCGGCCTCGGGGCGGACCACGGCCCAGGGCGTGTCGACGCGCACTTCGCAGTCCGGCACTGCGAAGGCGAAACCGAAGTGCACGCCCTCCTTGTCGCGCACCGGCAGCTTGTCGAGCACGTTCGTGACGTCGAGGCGGTCGATGCCGTCGATCAAGCGCAGGTCGCGCCGCAGAGCGCGCGCTCCGGGCGCGCTGCTCTCCACGCGCAGGGTCGCGACCAGCGGTCCGGGGTCCTGCACCGTGACGCGCACGGGCCCGGCGCCCTGGCGCTCTGCCGGATCGCGGCCGGCGACGTACACGTACTCGTTCAGGCCGGGCGGCGCGGCGAGTTCCGCGTCGATCCCGGCCGCGCGCAGCGCGACGATTGCCCCGCTCTCCGCGTCGACGCGCGCCTCGAGCAGGCCGTTCCTGAGCTCGTTGCCCGCGGCTGCAGCGCGGCCCGCGGGCCGCGCGAAGCCCCTTGCGACGAAGAAGCGCGCCGAGCCAAACGGCGGCACATCGCGCGCGATGAAGGCCAGCTCGCCGCTGCGCAGGCGCTGCGACGGCACCGCGACGCCGTCCTCGGTCACCACGACGTCGCCGCACAGCTCCCAGTCCGCGGGCACGAGCACGAGATCGGTGCGCGGCCAGGAGGCGACGTTGAACACCTCGAGCGCCTGCACGTCGCGGCTCTCCGCGCGCCGGCTGGCGAGGGCCGCGTCGAGCAGCTCGCTCGCCGCGCGCTCCGCGTCCCAGGCGAAGCGGCTCTTCCTCGCGGCTTGGTCCCGGGCGAAGGCCGAGTCGGGCTCGGAAATGCTGTTCCACGCGCCCCAGGTGTGCTCGTCGTAGAGCACGGCGTCGCGCCAGGCCGCGGCGAAGCGTTCCGCCGGGAAGGACGCGGGCGCGAGCAACGCGAAGAGAGCCTGCGCCGTGAGCAGCGTCTCGGCCGCGCCGCGGTTTTGCGCCGTGTCGGCCGCGGTCGAGGCCGCGCCGTCTTCCCAGTATGGGGTCAGGTCGCCGCGCCGTGCGGGCAGGCGATCGCCGTAGCGCTCCTCGAAGTCGTGGAACATGCGGCTGGTCGTGGCGAGGACGATGCGCGGAAAGGCGTGCTGCTCGTTCCAGCGCCGCACGGAGTCGGCGAGGTGCGGATCGGGCGGACCGTTGTCGCCGTCGATGTTGCAGCGCAGCTGCACCAGGTCGTACGGGTAGCCCTGCTCCCCGAGTCGGTCGAGAAGCTCGAGGACGCGGCGCTCGCCGAGCTTGTCCTCGCGCTCGTTGTCCGGGTGGCGCCAGCGGTGGAACGTGGCGTAGCCGTCGCCTCCGGCCTGCCAGAACAGGACCTTGTGCCGGCCGCACGGGGACACCCAGTAGAAAGGCCGGTCGTCCCAGACGCTGATCCAGCCGCGGCGGTGCGAGAGATTCGGTCCAAGCGAGAGGTAGCGGACGCCGCACTGCGCCAAGACCGGCACCAGGCCCCAGGAGAGGCCCGGCACGTCGCTGATCATGGCCGAGTCGATCGCGATGCCGTGCTCCTGGCGCAGACGCACCGCGTAGTCGAGCAGGGCGAACAGCTCCTCGTCCGAGTAGAGGGCGGTGAGCGCGTTGCCGTAGAGCGCGTCGAGCCCGATGCGCCCCGCGCGCACAGCCGCGAGGAAGGCCTCGCGCCGCTCCGCATCCGCTTGCGCGAGGAAGCTCTCCACGGCGAAGAGTCCCTCCGGCAGCCAGCGGAAGCGCGCCTCCTCCGGGAAGTCGTCCGTGGCGCGGATCAGCTCGAGGGCCGTGTCGAGGTGGGAAAGCTGCAGCGCTTCCACTTCCTCCTGCGTGTGCGTGTAGCCGATGTCGAGGTGCGTGTGGTGCAAGAGGTAGATGATCCAGCGCCGCACCGGGCGGATCGTGACCGTGGCGGAGGCGAGCGGGCCGCTCTGAGTCGTGTCGAGCGAGAGAGCGAGCGTTTCCGCGTCTTCCCGCTCAGGGATCAGCGCCTCGAGCGTGCGCACGCCTGGCTCGATCCGCGCGCTCGCGACGTCCTCTGCGCCCACGCGCAACGTCGCGTCGAGCGGCGCGCCGAAGTGGCGCACCTGGATGCGGAGCGGCCGCCAGAGCGCGCCGTCCCGCGCGACGAGCATGGGCGGAGCGCAGGCTTCCAGGACGACGGTGCGGGATTTCGGGGTCGCGAGGCGCGCGCAAGGCGGCGCGTGCAGGCTCACGGCGTCGTACAGGAACCAGCTCCCCTCCACGCTGGCGATGCAGAGGTCGTTCTCGCCGCGCCGCAGGAGCGCTCCCGGCACGGGCACGGCGATGCGCCGCGGGATCCCCTGTTGCGGGGCGCCCTCGAGCGAGGCGTCCGACGCGCCGGCCAAGGTCTCGAGCGTGGCGAGCGTCTCGCCGTTCAGCGCGATCCTGAGGCGCGGAGGCCTGGCGTAGTGCGTGTCTGCGAGGTCGAGCACGAGCAGTCCGTCCTCCGCGCCCGGCGCTTCCTCCAGCTCGAAGAGGATGGCGAAGGAGTGCTCGCGGCTGCCGGCCCAGGCATCGGCCGGGCCGGGCTGGACGTAGGGCCAGTCCGCGCGCGCGTCGGAGAGCCCGACCACGAACAGGCCGTCGTGCTCGAAGCGGCCGTACCCGTCCGGGCCGAGCGCCAGCTCCGCTGTCCCTCGATCCTCCCTGCCGATCTCGAAGAGCGCCGGCGTCGCGCCGGCCTGCGGCGCCGCCTGGCCCGCGCCAGCCGCGGCCAGCAGCATCGCCAAGAGGATTCCGTTCATCGCAGCTCCTTGCTTTCCGCGTCGCCGCGCGTGGACGCGCGCACCACGATCTCGCAGTCGATGACGATCTGCACTGCTCCGGCGGCGGCGTCGCCGATTCTCCGCACCAGCGCCTCGTGGCACGCGCGGGCGAAGGCGCGCGCCGGCAGGTGGATCGTGGTGAGGGGCACGGGCATGAGCGACGCGATCGGCTCGTCGTCGCAGCCGGCGAGCCGGATGTCCTGGCCGACGGCCAGGCCCAGGCCCGCGAGCAGGCGGCCGACCTGCGCCGCCGAGCGATCCGTCTCGCAGATGATGGCATCCGGGCGGCCGTGCGTCACGAGGTCGCGGCAGGAAGACTCGCCGAAGCGCTCGCTCAGCCGGACGAGCCGCGCGTCCGCGGGAGAGCCGTGCGCGAGATGGGCCTCGCGGAAGCCGGCGAGCCGCTCGAGGAGCGAAGGCGCTGCCTGCGCGGCGCCGAGGAAGGCGATGCGCCGGCAGCCGAGCCGCAGCAGGTGGTCGGCGAGGAGGTAGCCGCCGCGGCGGTGGTCGAACGCGACGCGCGTGAACTCGCTGCGCGCGGGGAAGGGCTCGAGGTCCCGGCCCGCGAGCACCACGGCCACGCCGGCGCGCGCGAGCTGGGTTGCGACCTCGCGGTTCAAGCTGGAGAGAGCAGGGGGCAGCTCGGCCGGGTGGAAGAGCACTCCCTTGACACCGCGCCGGATCAGCTCGTTCACAGCAGCGAGCGTGCGATCAGCGAGCGGTAGGTCGCCTTGCGGCAGACACTGCAGCAGAAACGGGTTGCCGTCGCGGCCCGCGATCTCAGCGAGGTGCTGCTGGATCGTGCCTTCGACGTGGGGGAGGGGAGCGCCGCTCTCGACCCAGGAGAGGAACATGGCGAGCGACGCACGTCCGGCCACACCCTTGCTCTCCCGCACGAACGTCCCTGAGCCGCGCCGGCGGCGAATCAAGCCTTGCGCTTCGATGTCATGCATGGCGCGGCTCACCGTTGTGCGCGACGCGCAAAAATGATGCATCAATCCTGCTTCGGTGGGCAGGCGGTCTCCAGGCTTGTAGACCCCGGACCTGATCTCGCGCAGGAGCGTGTCAAAGATCTTGCGGTGAAGTGCTTTGCTCACGACGCTGCCCTCGTCTCTGCCAGGGTTCGCCAGTGAGGACGAGGTTACACGGGAGCTGCCAGAAATGATAGGTCAATTACTTCGTTAAACGTCATATCATTTAAGCCGGAGAAGCGACGACGTGAGAAGGGTTGGCCGGCGCCAGAGAGCGGTGCGAAAAGAGAAGAGCCGCCCCAGCCGTGAGGCTGGAGCGGCTCCTCGTGTCGTGCGTGGTATGAGAGGACTACCCCTGGTTACCAGCGACCGCCGCGCTTGCCGCCGCCGCCGCCGCCACCACCACCGCCGCCACCGCTACGCTCCGGGCGGTTTTCCCTGGGACGGGCCTCGTTCACCTTCAGGCTCCGGCCGGCAAACTCTTTGCCGTCCAGGGCCTCGATGGCCGCCCGCGCCTCGGCCGCATTCGTCCTCTCGACGAACGCGAAGCCGCGGGACCTGCCGGTTGCGGGGTCCGTAACCACCCGCACGACTCCAACGGAACCGAACTCCTGGAAGAGCCCCTGGAGGTCCGACTCCTTGGTCTCGTACGGGATGTTCCCCACGTAAATGCGTGCCACGACGGAGATCTCCGTTCCCGAAAGCCAAATCCGATCGTGATCTTCGGGTGGAGAATCGCGTCGGAGACACGGGTCCGCTTCGCCACAGGGCCTCACGGACTCGCGCAATGCTGGAAACGCGGAGCACTCTAGCCGATTCCCAGAGAAAAGGGCCACGAAAACTCCGCCAGGAATGCGAGTGGCAAGAGGGGCCTCGCGGGCCGCGCGGGACGGTCACTCGCCCTCGCACGCCATCGCGGCGTCAAGCAGCGCCTTCACGGTCTCGAGGGCCTCGAGGAAAGGACACTCCTCCGCCTTGATCTTGAGCATGCTGGCGATCGGCAGGATGGCATCCCGCACGCGGGCGTTCCTCACCAACACCTTCGCCGGGATGGCGTGCGCTGCCTGCATGGCCGCGAGGAACTGCTCGCGCATGAGGCCTCCGTCGCAGGGCGGTTCAGACACCTGCGAGTGGACGACGAAGCCCTCGCCGTGGTCGACCGTGAGGGTGAGGATCGCGAAGTACGGGCGCCGCTCGCCGTCGTCGATGATCGCGGAGGCGTGGAAGAGGTCGAACTCCCACGCGGCGGGCGCTCGTTCGCAGTCCTTGAGGATGCGCTGCAGGCGCACGCGGTCGATCGGCGGAAGGTCGGGCTCGGGCGGGGGCGGGCCCGGACGCACGTGCTCGTCGGCCCAGCGCGCGTCTCCCCCCTGCTGCAGGGCGCTGCGCACCAGGAACGCACCCGCGCCGGGGCTCAGGAACGCGTCGGGATCGGCTGCCATCTGGCAGGAGCGCGCGACTACCATGGCCTGGCGCAAGGCAGTGGCGAGAAAGCGCGCCTCGGCGCGCTGCAGGTGCCACGGCACGTGGTCCGGCCGGCAGGAGCGGAAACGCGGCCACGCCCCGCGGCCGCGGAAGCGCAGCCCCAGCGCCTTGATGACCGCGCGATCCCGCTCGTCCAGCTCCTCGCGATCGACGAACTCGGCGACGAACCCGCGATGCTGGAAAAGAGCCAGCTCCGGGTCGGTCTATCCCTGGAGGGTGCACCGCAGCAGATCGAATCCGTCGTCCCCGAGGTGGACGCCGAGGCCAAAGACCTCCCGCCCTCCGCCGAGCACGACGCACCAGCCGACCTCGCCGCCCTCCGGGTCGCGCACGCCGAACAGGTTGCTGTTCGTCATCCACTCCCAGGCGCCGAGCTGCTTGTAGTCGCGCGCCGCTTCGTAGAGGGAACGCCACTCCTCGATGGTCGGTTCGTCCATGGCCGGATCATACCCGCGGCCCGAGAGGCGCCGCAGCAGGCAGGACGACTAGTTTTACGGGCTGCTACACTTCGCGCGCCATGAACCTCGCGCCCATCGACTTCGTCATCATCGCCGCCTACATGCTGATCGTGGTCCTGATCGGCGTCTGGGTGTCTCGCCGCGCCACGCGCGGGCTCTCCTCCTTCTTCCTCGCCGACAGGAGCCTCCCCTGGTGGGTGCTCGGCTTGGCCGGGTGCAGCTCGTACATCGACATCGGCGGCACCATGGCGATGGTCGGCCTCATGTACTACCTGGGGCTGCAGGCGGTCTGGGCCACGCACATCTTCTGGGGTTGGTTCATCATCTGCTTCTACATGGCCTTCCAGGCGCGCTGGATCCGGCGCTCCGGGGTGATGACCTTTGCCGAGTGGAACGAGACGCGCTTCGGGCAGGACCGCCGCGCCGAGGCGGCGCGCATCGCGGCCGCGCTCTTCCTTCTGCTGCTCATGATCTTCAACCTGATGTTCATCGCCGTGGGGGTCGGCAAGTTCGCGGAGGCGCTGCTCGAGGTGCCGCGCTGGCAGGGGACGCTCGCCGTGTTCGTGTGCGTGGGCATCTACACCACGCTCGGCGGGTTCTTCGGCGTGGTCCTGACCGACGTACTGCAGACCGTCTTGATCGCGCTCATGGCGTTCCTTCTCGCCTGGTTCGCCGTGGCCGCGGGCGATCCCGCGCCGCTCTTTGCCGCCAAGCCCGAGGCGTGGAACTCGCTCGCGCCGGCCTGGAGCCTGTGGGAGGGCTTCGCGCAGGAGGCGCCCGGGGTGTACGCCGACTTCGAGCTGTTCGGTCCGCTGCTCCTCGCGTCGTTCGCCTGGCTCTTGTTCCGCGTGCTCGCCGGCCCGAACGTCTGGGACTTCCAGTTCTTCCTCACGGCGAAGAGCCCGCGCGATGCCCAGCTCGCCGCCGGGATGTGGACCGTGGGCTACACCCTGCGCTGGATCATCGCCTGCGCCTTCCTCGTGCTCGGCCTGGAGCACCTGGCGCCGGCCGCACAGGTCGACGGCGAGACGATCATGCCCGTTGTGCTGCTCACCTTCCGCGCCGGCACGCGCGGGCTGTTCGTCGCGCTCTTGCTCGCGGCCCTCATGTCCACGCTCGACGCCATGATCAACGTCACCAGCTCGGTGGTGGTGAACGATTTCCTCAAGCGCTACGTGAAGCGCCTGAGCGAGCGCGCCCTGGTGCGGCTCGGGCAAGTCGCGTCGGCAGCGGCGCTGGTGCTCGCCTTCTGGTTCAGCATGCGCTTCGACCAGATCGCCGACATCTGGCAGGTGATGATCCTCGTGGTCGTGACCCTGATCCTCGTGCCCGCGACCCTGCGCTGGCACTGGTGGCGCTTCGGCCCGCTCGCCTTCGTGCTCGGCATGGTGGGTACGCTCGCGGTCACCGTGCTCGGGCTCGTGTTCTTCCGCGACTGGCCGGAGCGCGTGGCGCTGCCGCTGCGCATCGGCTGCTCGCTCCTCATCTGCCTGGCCGCGGGCTTTTTCACGCGGCCGGCGCCGCGCGACGTGCTGGTGCGCTTCTACGCCTCGATCCGTCCCTTCGGCTTCTGGGGACCGATCCGGCGCGCGGCCATCGAGCAGGGGCTCGTGCCGCGCGATGACAAGACGCCCGCCGTGGACCTCTTGAACGGCTTCCTGACCGCGCTCCTGCAGGTGCTCTTCTGCCTGCTGCCCTTCCTCTTCTTCCTCGGCCGCCGCGGCGACGCGGCCTGGGTCGCCCTGGCGCTCTGCCCGCTCGGCGTCCTGCTCTACTTCACCTGGTACCGCACGCTGCCGCCGCGCGACGAGGCGTAGCTCAGCGGCGGAGCAGCGCGTCGACCTCGGCGCGCCGCGGCAGGGAGGTGCGCGCCCCCGCCCTGGTGGTGGCGAGCGCGCCCGCGGCGCAGGCGAAGCAGAGCGCCTCAGCGGGCGCTTGGCTCTCAAGCAGGGCAACGGCGAGCGCGGCGGTGAAGGCGTCGCCCGCGCCCACGGCGTCGACTGTCTCGACCGCGAAGGCGTCCTGGCGCAGGACTCGCGCCCCGTCGCAGAAGAGCGCGCCCTGGTCGCCGAGCGTGACCGCGGCCGCGCGCGGCCCGAGGCGACGGAGGGCGCGCGCCAGGCCGGAGGGCGCGCCGACTCGGCTCCGCTCCAGGACCGCGGCCGCTTCCACGCGGTTCACGACGAGCACGTCGATGAGGGAGAGCAGCGCCTCGGGCAGTTGGCTGGCCGGAGCGGCGTTCAAGAGAAAGCGCGTGCCGGCAGCGTGCGCCAGGCGCGCGGCCTGCAGCACGGTGTCGAGCGGCACCTCGAGCTGCGCGATGAGCCAGGCCGCCTCCTGGATGGCGCGCGCCGCGCCGCTCTCGGGCGCGAGGTCCTGGGGCAACAGCCAGGCGTTCGCGCCGGGCGTGACGACGATGGTGTTCTCGCCCGCGTCGTCCACCGTGATGAGCGCCACGCCGCTCGGGCAGCCTGGCACGGGGCGCACCTCGGCGTCGCCGACTCCCTCTGCGGCCAGGCCGCGCCTGAGCTCCGCGCCGTACGCGTCATCGCCCACGCGGCCGACCATGGCCACGCTCGCGCCGAGGCGCGCCGCGGCCACGGCCTGGTTGCCGCCCTTGCCGCCGTGAAACGTCTGAAAGGGCCCGCCGGCGAGGGTCTCTCCCGGCCGCGGCAGGCGCCGCGCGCGCACTACCAGGTCCATGTTGAGCGAGCCGAGGACAGAGAGCCCTTGCTTCGCGTCAACCACGGCCGAGCCCCACCTGCTCGAGAAGGGGCTGAAGCGCCACGGGCGCGCCGCTCTCAGCCGAGCGCCGCGCCGCCTCCATGAGGCAGAAGACCTCGACGCCTTCCTCCAGACCGGGCGAGTGCGGCGTGCCCTGGATCAACGCGCTGGCGAAGTGCTCCAGGTAGTTGGCGAACTCGCCGTAGTGCATGCCGTGCACCTCGCTGTTGAAGTAGTAGTGGCGCAGGGCGTAGAGCGAGTCCTCGACCACTTCGCTGCCGTCCGGCGCGGTGTGCAGGTAGCGCATGTCGTGGTACTGGGCGAGGCTCGTGCCGCGCGAGCCGTAGAGCACGAGCTCGATGCAGTTGCGCGCGCGCGGCAGCTCGTGGCAACCGTAGTGGCCGAGCGCCCGGCCGAGGCGGCCGTCCGCGGCGCGCACGTTCACCGTGTAGATGTCGAACCCGCGCACGCCAAAGCGCGCGCCGAGCGCCGAGCGCTGGCCGCAGGCGCTGACCGACTCGATCGGGCCGAGGTACCAGCGCAAGAGGTCGAGCGGGTGGCTGAGGCCGAGGTAGACCCAGTCGGTCTCGGTCGCGGCCCAGGGGCTCTTCTCGTAGAACCAGTCCATGCGGTGGATGTAGTGCGCGTCGGCCAGCTCGAGTTCGCCGAACGCGCCCGCCTCGAAGTCGCGCCGCTGGCGCAGGAAGGGCTCGAAGAAGCGCGTGCTCTGGCCGACCATGAGCTGGCGCTTGGCGGCGCGCCCGGCGGCGAGGATGCGCGCCGCGTCCGGAAGCGAGTTGACCAGCGGCTTGGTGCAGAGCACGTCCTTGCCCGCGGCGAAGGCGCGCTCGATGTGTTCGCCATGCTGTTGATCGGGCGTGTAGATGGCGACGATGTCCACGTCGGGCCGCGCGAGCAGCTCGTCGTAGTCGGCGGTGAAGAAGAGGTCCGGCAGCTCGCGCCGCGCCGCCGCGAGCTTCTCGTCCGAAAGGTCGCAGGCGGCGACCGGCCGGGCGTGGGCCACGCGGTTCATGGCGAGCAGCAGGGTGCGTCCTTCGTGCAGGCCGACCACGCCGACGCCCTTCTGCACCGGCGCGGGCTCGGCCGGCTGGAAGGGCTGGATGCCGGGAATATGGGTAATGAAGCTCACGCCTCCTCCTCGTCTTCCCCGACGCGGTGAACGTTGGCCCAGACGCTGCGGTAGTCGTCGAGGTTGCGCGGGATCTGCCGGCCCAGCTCGAGGTCGAGCATGACCGTGGCGATCTCGTGGGGCGCGAGCACGAGCCGGACCGCCCACCGGGGCAGGTCGGAGAAAGCGGCGCGGGGCGCCACGGGGAAGGTGTCGAGTTCCTCTTCAATCTCGCCGAGCAGGTTGGTGCGTGCTGCGCGCGCCGCGCCTGGAAAGGCGAGCATGGCCACGCCGCCTTCGCCCTTGTGTTCGACCACGCGCACCACGAACGGGTCGCGCACCTCCCGGCCGAAATGGAGCGCGAAGCCCTCGGCCGCGTGGCCGCATTCCCGGTAGCAGGCGGTGATGAGCCCCGCGCCGTCGAGCTCGAGAAGCCCGAGAGCGGCCGCCAGGTCGCCCGCGTCGTTGTCCTTTTCTGCAACGAGGAGCGAGGTGCGGGTCTCGGCCGCGAGCCGGAAGCGCTCCTGGTGGTCGAGCGCGCCGTGCGGGAAGAAGATCAGGCGTGCGCCGGCCAGGTCGCCGGTGCAGGAGTCCTCGTCCCACGGGTCGTACATGTGCAGCAGGTTCTCGATGCCGTGCTCGGTGCGGAAGAACGCCTGGCTGCCGTTGTGGACTACGAGCAGACCCCTGTCGCCGGAGACCATGTCGACCAGCGAGAGCGCCGAGAAGGGGCGCCGGATGGTCTCGAACCACTGCTGAGAGGTCATCCACTCGCCCGTGGGGTACTTGCGCAGGTGATCGTGCTCGGCGCGGATCTCGGCAATCGCGTAGGGCGTGTCGTGGAAGAGCGTGCAGCCGTCGAGGCGCGGCGCGATGGTGGTTCTCAAGCCCGCGTGCATGCCGGGATCGGGGCGGGGCAGCGCGGCCCCGAGGAACTCCACCTCGACGCGGCGCGGATGCTCGCGGAGCGCGATGGTGTATTCCAGGGAGGCGCTGTCCTGGCCGCGGCGCAGCACATGCACCGAGCCATCGTCGTGCGCGCTGACCTCGGCAGAGGCGAAGCGGTCCTCGGCGCCGCTATGGCGCATCGCGAACTCCAGCAGCGGGCGCTCGGGGGCGAGGAGCCCGTCCGGGAAGGAGGCGCACTCGACCTGGCGGATCAGCCCGGCGCGGGAGTCTACAATGACGCGCAGGTCGCCGCGCTCGAGGATGATCGTGCCTCCCTCCAGGCGCTGCGTCGCGGGCAGCTCCTCGTGGGCCGCGCGCTCCTCGTTGCTCACGAGGCGATAGCCGCAGGCCGGCATCTCGACCGCGAAGCGGCTTCCGGCGTGCGCGACGGAAACGGTGCGGCGCCAGCCGAGAGGGTTGAAGAGGAGGAGCGCGCCGCGCTCGCCCCGCGCGCGCCGCGCGAACGAGCGCAGGGTGCGGCAGAGCACGTCGTCTGCGTGGCCGAGAGCCTTCTCGAACTGGCGCTTGCCCACGTAGCCGCACAGCCCCTCGCACTCGTGGTTGTCGTGGTGCTCCGCGGCGAGCAGCTCGCGCCAGGCCTCTTCTAGTTCCCAGGTCGGGTACACGTCCCACGAGGGATAGGGGCGGCCGCACAGACCGGCGAGGGCGGCGGCGCTCTCGGCCGCCAGCAGGCGCGCCTCGGTCGCGCTGCTCCAGCGCAGCATGCAGTCGGCGTTCTTCCCCAGGCTCATGCCGTGGAACACGTCGTCCATGCCATAGCGGCGCACCGGCGCCGAGCCGTCATCGAGTTCGTCGATCAGGCCGGAGAGGGTGCGCGGCCGCACGTCGAAGCGCCGGTCGCGGAACAGGGAATCGAGGCGCGGCAGCAAGAGCTCGCCGCGGCACATCCAGTCGGGCGAGGGCAAGAGCTCGAGCCACTGCACGATCGCAGGCTTTTCGAGCTGTTCGATGAAAGCCGAGTCGAGCTTGCCGTCGAAGTCCTCGGGCCACTGGTGCAGGCAAAGGCCGGTCTTGGCGAGGGTCCTGAGGCGCGAGCCGTCGATGCCCTCCCAGAGAATCAAGGGGACCTGCTCCTCCGGGACCGACGGCGTGTGCCACGTCCACTGGAAGAAGAGCGAGGCGCCGGTGTAGCCGCACTTCTTCAGTATCTGCGGGAGCTGGGGGAAGAAGTCGAACTCCTCTTCCCAGAAGGCGCGCGGCCGCACGCCGAAGAGGCGCAGCACGGCGCGCACGCCGAAGAGGCGCTGGCGCACGTTCGACTCGCCGCCGTGGAACAGGCCGTAGGGCTGGCCGTAGGACGCGCCGACCACCTCGACCCGACCGTCCTGCACCGCTTCGCGCAGCTCGGCGAGCGCAGCGGGCGACTCGGCGGCCAGCTTCTCGTAGCCAACGCCGTCGAAGTTCACGTTGCCGCGCGCGCCCGTCTTGTCGATGAGCCAGAGCATGTCGCGGATCGAGTCGGGAAGCGTGCGGTAGCCCCAGAGCCACTGCAGGTCGACCCAGTGCCAGTGGTTGCCGAACGTGTAGTAGAGGGGCGTTGGCGAGGGGGAGACCATGAAGGGAAGATACCGGAGGGGGACGAGGGGATGAAGAGGAGCGTCGCGGCCGTTTCCCTGGCGTCCGGGGCCGGCTGCGCGACGCCCGGTGCATCGAGTGCGCGACGAACGAGCAAGGGCTCGTCGAGGCAGAGGCGAAGCAAGCAGCTCAGCGTGGTGAAGGCACGGGCGGTTTGAAGTGGCGCGGCCTCGCGGGCCGGCCCCTCCGCCAGGGAAATCGGTCGCTCCGCTCCGCTGGCGTCCCGTCCCGATGTTCGCGGTCAAAGCGGGCCAGCTTGGAACGAGGCACGTGCGGAAGGCGGTCGCGGGCCGGAGCCCGCTCCCGCCACGGAATGAGTGCACGGTGCGGGGACGCACCGTGCGAGGAGCGTCGCGGCCGTTTCCCTGGCGTCCGGGGCCGGCTGCGCGACGCCCGGTGCATCGAGTGCGCGACGAACGAGCAAGGGCTCGTCGAGATGGAAGCGATGCGGGCGGTTCGGTGGCGTGAGGTACGCGAGGCGAGACCGGTACGGGCGCCGCGACCCCTGATCCAGCGCTCGCCGGTCCCCCGGCTCGAGCCTGGCCGGTGGACCAGAGATCGTAGGAGGCGCGCCCACCACCTTGAGGACAGCCGCTGCCCGAGCGGAGCCCGCGGGCGCAGGCCAGCACGTCCGTGACGAGCCGCAGCCGAGCCCCAACCCTGCGAACGACCCGCGTCGCGGCTCTGCGCGGCCGTGCCGCCGAAGCCGCGGGCGAAGTGCGATCTGCTCTCGGGCCCGTCGCCGACCGCCGCCCGGTGTGCAGGAGCCCGTCCCTTCGTCCACGTCTGCTGCCACGTTCCGCTTCCGGAGCTGCGGCTCGTCATTGGAGCGCCTGGCTTTTGCCGGCGGGTCTTGCGATGCGGCGGCGCGGTCAAGTAGGCTGCGCGTGGTCAGAATCGAAGGGCCCTGGAGGAAGTGTCATGCGCAGAAGCAGCGTTCTTGCCGTCCTCGCCCTCGCGGCGATGACTTCCGATGCGGCGGGAGACCTCGGCGTTGGCGACAGCGCGCCGGCGGTCAGCGCCGAGAAGCTCCTGAACACGAAGCTGAAGAGCCTGGACGACCTGAAGGGCAAGCTGGTTCTCTTCGAGTACTTCGCCTGGTGGTGAGGACCCTGCAAGGGCGCCGTTCCCCACGTCAACCAGTTGGTTGACCAGTTCGAGAAAAAAGGCTTCGTCGTAGTCGGCGTGACGAACGTCGGTGACAAGGAACCGGAAGACAAGACCAAGGAGTTCATCGAGTCGAATGGGATGCGCGCCGTCGTGGCCCTCGAGCCGGGACTGGCCAGCATGGACGCCTACGGCTTCAAGGGCTTCCCTTCGGCGGCGCTGGTCAGTCCCAAGGGGAAGATCGTCTGGACCGGCCATCCCGCCGGCCTGGAAGCGGGCGTCATCGAGGAGAACCTGAAGGACGTCCAGCCGGGCCGGCCGAGCGGCGACCTGGTCGTGGAGCTGGCTCTGCCCGAGAAGTACTCGGCCACTGCCAAGAAGCTGAAGAGCGGCAGCCTCGGCTATGCCTTGAATGAGCTGGTGAAGGCCGGGAGCGACAAGAAGCTGTCGCCAAAGGACGCTGCGCGCATCGACGAGGCGCGCCGCGAGATCGAGGCCATCATCGAGCGCGAGACCAGGAGGGCCGAGGAGGCGCTCGCGGAGAAGCGCTACTTCGACGCCCAGTTCGCCTGGTCGCGTCTGCTGAAGGCGTTTCGCGGTCACGACGCCAGTAAGAGCGCCGCCGAGCAGCTCGCCAAGCTGAAGGCGGACCCGGCGATCACGAGGGAGATCTCGGCCGGCGAGCGGATCAACACCGCGCTCGATCAGATTGATGAGGGCAAGACCGACGCGGCCTTGAAGACGCTGCGCTCCGTGACCACGGGTCCGCTGGGCGACACCGAGGAGGCGCGCCGCGCCGAGGCGCTCGCCGCGAAGCTGGAGTCGGGCGGCTGAGGCGAGGCGGCGTCGCCTGGCGCCAGACTGCAAGGGGACCATGGGCGGAAGGAGTCTGCTCGCAGGTTTCCTTGCCGGGGCGGCGGTCGCGGCCGCCGCGATCCTGCTGGCCGGGAGTGACGGCCTGGCGGACCATGTCGAGCCCGTGCGAGCGGACGCGGCCGAGGCGAGCCCTGCCGAATCCGCGTCTGGTGCGCTCCGGCCGCTCGTCGCTGATCCTCACGATCCTCCGACCGTGGCTCGGCCGGAGGCCGAGCCGCGCGAGGCGGTCGAGACGCGTGCGCCGGCCGGCGCTCCTCCGGGCATACCCTGGGCCTGGATCCGCGGCCGCGCCGTGGACGGAAGGGGGCGCGGCCTCGATGGCGCGTGGGTCACCGCCAAGCGGCGGCGCGCGGAAGGCGCGGGCGACGCGGCGCGCACTCGATCCGGCAGCGGGGGCCGTTTCGTGGTCTACGGCCTCGAGGAAGGCGAATCCTACGACCTCTACATCGACGCCCACCCCGCCTCGCTCCCCGCGCTTTCGGCGATCCGGGCCGAGGAGGTTCCGGCCGCCTTCGAGGTGCTGCCAATGAAGTTGCTCCCGTGCCGGACCTACTCCCTGGGCACGCTCCTCCCCGCCGGCCGCTACGAGCTGGGCATCGGCAGCGGCGGTCGCGCCGAGCGCCGCTCCATTGTCATCAAGGCGGCGGCGACGACCGATCTGGACTTGCAACGCGCTTGAACGCGGTCGCCGCGCGCGTCAGGCGGGCCGCGCGGACGGTCTGCTCTCCAGCTCCTCGAAGGTGCCGGTGTTCCGGTTCTTCTGCACGTTGTCCCAGTCGAAGCAGCGTCCGTTCATGGCCACGTATACCCCGGGCGAAAGCGTCTGGGCGAAGGCGATGGCGCTGCCCAGGTTGAACATGCCGTCCGAGGAGCCGAAGGTATAGGGGATCATCGCGCCGGTGAGGACGACGGTCTTGCCCTGGACCGTCTGGCCGAGGTGGCGCGCGGTCTCGGACATGGTGTCGGTGCCGTGCGTGATGACGATGCGGTCCGTGCCGCTCTCCTGGCAGCTCTTGCGGATGATCTCGCGGTCGATGTCGTTCATCTCGGTCGAGTCGATCATCATGAGGGTGCGCACCTCGAGCTCGAGGCCGCAGCGGCCGCGACGCAGCATCTCGTGCACGTGGCTGTCCTTGAAGAAGAGCTGCCCGGTGAGCTCGTTGTATTCCTTGTCGAAGGTCCCGCCGGTGACGTAGATGCGAATGCGCATGTCCTGGTCTCTCAACATGCCGCGAGCCGCGGCGGCGTGAGATGATAGCGCGCCGAGCCCGCCGCGGAGCGCCTTGCTTTCAGGGTGCGACCTGGGCTCCGCGCAGCACCTCCTCGAACGCCGCGAGGAAGGCCTCGACGTCCGCGCGCGGGACGGTGAGCGCCGGATCGATGCGGAAGACGCTTGAACCCGGCCGCAGCGCGATGATGAAGCCGCGCCGCACCAGCTCGCGGTGCGTCAGCAGCGCGGCCTGGGCGTCGCCCTCGATCTCGACGGCCAGCATCAGGCCGCGCGCCCGGATGGCGCGGATGCGCTTCGTGCGCTCCTTGACCGCCTCGAGGCCGGCCAGGAGGAACGCGCCGATCTCGCGGCCCCGCTCGATCAGGTTCTCCTCGCGGATGGTGCGCAGCACCTCCCGGGCCACCGCTGCGCCGAGCGGGTCGTTCTGGTGGGACTGGGCGTACTTGATGGTGCTCTCGAAAAGGCGCGCGGCCGCCGCCGGCGCCACGGCCGTTGCGGCGACCGGGTAGCCGTTCCCGAGGCCCTTGCCCAGGGCGACGATGTCCGGGACGAGGTCGTAGTGCTCATGGCCGAACCAGCGGCCCGTGCGGCCCATGCCCGTGGTCACCTCGTTCACCAAGAGCAGGCCGCCGGCCTCTTGCACCACGCGCGCGATGGTCTTGATCAGCTTGGCCGGCGGAAAGCGCACGAAGCCCGACGAGCTGCCCGGCTCGAAGAGGAAGCCGCCGACGCGCGCGAAGGGGATCTGCGCAAAGCGCGGGCAGGCCGCGCCGCAGGTCTCGTCCGCCGGGCATTCCGCGCAGGACAGCCAGTCGAAGGCGAACCACTCGTCCCGGTGGCGCCGGTTCGCCGAGCCGTAGGCGCCGAAGTAGGAGTCGCTCATGGTCAGGAGCAGGGGCCGCTCGAGCACCGCCTGGGCGATGCGCACCCCGTACTCGATGGCCTCGCTCCCCGAGCACAGCAGGACGCAGCGGCCGCCGTCCATGCCCAAGAGGCCGAGGATCTCCCGGGCCGCCTCTTCGACCACGCGGCAGGTGTAGGCGTAGCCGGTGTGGGCGATGCGCGACGCCTGCTCCGCGAGGGCCTGCACCACGCGCGGGTGCGTGTGCCCGAGCGGCGTGCACCACACGCCGGACTCGAGGTCCACCCAGCGCCGGCCTTCCGCGTCGTAGAGATGGCAGTTCTCGGCGCGGGCGATGTCGGTGAGGAGCAGCTCGAAGCCGGGGTAGGTGTAGAGGCAGGACATCGCTGTCTCCTCGGGCGCCAGGGCGGGCAGGGCCGTAGTATCGGAAAGGACCCCGGGGTCGGGCCAGCAGGATTTCGAGCCGCACTGGCAGGCGCCCCGCGCGCGGGCTACCCAGGCCCTGCCGAAAGGAGCAGCGACGCCCGCTTCAACAACGACTGCCCCTGCCTCATCGGCGGCTGGGACGTGATGGCCCGGCAGGGGAACGACGGCTACTCGTACCGTTTGCTGTACGACCCGCTCCAGGACAAGTGCCTGGCGACGCCGGTGGCGAGCACGCAGCGGGCGCGCACGGGCGTCATCGCGCCGCGGGGGTAGGCGGCGGCCAGGGGGGGGGGCCATCATGGCCGATGCGCGAGGCCGCTGGCCGCGGCGCTGCCTGGCCGGCCGTGAGGATCGCTGCCTGGCGCGGCCGGAGATCAGACGGGCTCGGCAGCGGGCCGGTTTGCCTCGTCCAGGGCCGCGGCGCTCTCCAGGAGCAGCCTGACCACGCCCAGGCGCACGCGCTCGTCGGAGAAGCCGCCCTCGTGCTCTTCGAAGGCGAAGGCGGCGTCGCTGCTGCTCGAGATCCGCTTGAAGACGTGCTGGATCTGGTGCTCGAGGGCCGCGGTGAGCTGCTCCCTGGAGACCAGTTCCTCCCGTTCCAGCGCGACTCCCAGCCGGCTGATCGAACGGTCGTGGGTCCTGAGGAACTGCCGCAGGCGATCGGGCTCGATGGCGCCCTGCTCCACCAGGATCGCGCCCAGGCGCAACGCCGGCGGCGATCTGTTGCTGCTGGCGTGGACCACGTAGCCGTCTTCCATCTGGATGGTGAAGCGCTCCTCGCGCGTCTCGACGGAAAGCGTCCCGGTCTTGCCGAGGGTCCCCAGGAAGCTCAGGAGTTCGTTCACCGAGACCGACTCGCAGCGTCCGTGCAGCACCGTGGACGGGGACGTCGGCTTGGACGAAAGGTCCGTCGCATCGACTGCCAGTGCGTCCGTCATGAGGCGGGCCACGTCCCTTGGATCGGGCGTGCCGCGGTCCGCGCCGTAGCCGCGCTCGTGCGACGGCGCGCTGCGCGACGAGGCGCGCAGGAAGTCGGCGGCGGCGTCGAGGAGCTGGGTCGCCTCGTGAGTGCACTGCGTGAACAGCGAGCAGGCGCTCCGGCTCCGGCCCATCCTCGCCAGCGCCCAGGATCTGCGCGCGAGCGAGCGTGCCGTCGCGACCAGCTGGTTCGCGTCTTGTTCAGCGAGCCTCGGTTCGGGCGCCGTCGTGGCCATGATGCGGACCTCCTGGAAGAACTTCGTCATTCCCGGAGCCCGTCCTGTAGTGCGCGCGGCGGGCGCGCGCGTCTCGTGCCCGCGGGCGCCGTGCGTTGCCATGAAGGGCGGCCTTCAGCGCACGCCTCTCATCCTCGCGGAGCGAACCACCACGCGCAGCACCCTGCTGCATCTCGGCCTCGCCGCGGCCCTCTGCGGTCCGGCTCTCGCGAGCGAGTGGAACAACTACGGCGGCAACGAAGCCAGGAACGGCCGGAGCGACGGCATCGGTCCGGCGGCGCTCGACCGCGCCCCAGGGCTGCGCCGCGTCGAACACGGTCACGGTCACCACGCCGTGAGCGCGGGCGCCGCCGCTCTCACGCGCGCCGGAACCGCAAGAGAGCGCGCTCGGCCTCGTCCACCTCGGCGCAGAGCGCGCGGAACTCCGGGAACTCCTGGGCCGTGATGGAGAGGGGCGGCAGCGCGATTTCGTGGCGCACGAGCCAGGCGCGTTCGCCCGCGGGCGTAACCGAGAGGAGGTAGCTGCCGCCGCGGAAGGAGCGGCGGAGCTCGGCCGGCGGATCGACCAGCTCGAGGCCCTCGGGCAGCTCGATGCGCGCTTCCGTGCTCTGCACCAGCGGCCCGGACAGGAAGAAGGGGAGCCTGCGCTCGCCCTCGCCGCCGAAGCGCGCGGACAGCTCGAGGGCCTTGATCGGCAGCCGGCACGACAGGCGCTGGCCGTCGTCGTCGAGGAAGGCCGGCACGGCGCCCGCGACCGTGCCGGAGAGCGGCGCGTCGTCCTCCAGGCCGGCAATCGCGAACTCCTTGACGTCGATGCCCGGCAGGATCTGGCTGGAGAGCGACACGGCGAGGAACTTGCGCTGCGTCGCCGGGATCTCGCGGATCTGGCGTTTGAGGAAGTAGCTCAGTCCATCCGGGAAGCGCACGCCGCCATCGACACCGGCGCCGCCCTCCGCGTCCGGCCGCAAGGTCATGTGCAGGTGGAAGCCGGGCAGGTCCTGCAGCGGCAGGTCGGGAAGCTGGAGCCGCTCGCCGCTCCGCACGGCGAAGGCGGGTGCGGCCGGGGCGTCGCCGAAGAGCACGCCGTACGGCATGGTCCGCTCCGACAGGTCGCACCAGGCGACCGGGCCGTCCGCGGGGCGGACGCGCACGTAGAGCTTGCGCTTCCAGTGGTCCGCGTCCAGGAAGGGCGGATCCGGTTCGGGGTCGCCGCCCGGCATGAAGTCCCGCGACCAGATCAGGTCGTGCTCGATGCCGGCGGCCGCGAGCAGCGCCGCGTAGAGCGTGTTCGGGTTGCCCTCGCGCGCCAGGAGCGCGTGCGTGGCCGAGGCGCTCCAGTCGGGCCAGCGCTGGTCGAGCGTGTCGTTCACCAGGGCGTGCAGCGCCCGCGCGCGCGCCTCCTCGCCCGCCACGCCGGCGAGAGCCGCGGCCGCCGCCTCCTCGATCTCGGGCGTGACGCGCGCCGGCAGGAGCGTCTCGAGCGCGAGCTGCGCGAGCGACGCGTCCAGGGCGCGGTCGACGCCGATGCGGAACCAAGGGAGGAACCAGGTCCAGGGCGGCGTCCCCGGCTCGGGCAGGACCCGTTTCTGGTTCTCGACCTCGAGGACGTGCACCAGCGCGTCCCCGCTGTCGCTCGTCTCGTGCCTGCCGGCGAAGTTGCGGAGCACGAGCCGGAGCGGCAGCGCCTTGGGCAAGGACAGCACGAACCTGCAGCGATGGACCGGCTGCTCGGTGGTCGCGAGGCTGAGCGCGTTGATGCGCAGCACGCCGTCTCGCGGGCGGTCGAAGAGCACGCGCGACACGGTCTCGACGTAGTCGCCCGGCTCGAGCGCGGGCATCACGTACTCGCCGTCCACGCGCACCGGCTCGTACTCGCTGTTGTCCCGCGCCTTGATGGTGACGATCTTCAAGACGTCGCCGCTGAGTTTGCGCGTGCCCAGGCGCTCGCACCCCTCGAGGTCGCGCGCCTGGAAGACGTCGTGCTGCAGCGCCTCCAGGGAGCCGTCCGGGAAGACGTGGATCACCGCTATCCTCAGCACGTGCACCACCGAGTCGCCGTAGGCGCCGTCCGCGCAGGTGCGGAGTGCCTCGTCGCGGTCGGCGCGCCAGCGCTCGCTCAGCTCGGCCGCGCGCGCGGCGCAAGCGTCCGCCTCGTCGCAGCGCTCCTGCCCGAGCAGGAAGGCCGCCAGATCGCGCGCGTCGTCGGGCTGGCTGGAGCGCGCGGCCGCCTCGCGGTAGAGGTCCTCCGCTTCGGCCACGAGCCCCTTCTGCGCGCAGACCGCGGCCAGCTCCTCGAGGCGGTCCGGCGTGGCGCCGGCCGCGCGCACGAGGCCCCGGCGCAGCTCCAGGGAGCGCGTCTCCTGGCCGACGTCCGCGTAGTGCTGGACGAGCGCCGCCAGCACCGCCGGGCTGTCCGGCGCGCGCTCCTCGGCGAGAAAGAGCGCGGCCTCGGCCTGCGCCGTCATGTCCAGCTCGCGGTAGACGTTCGCCAAGAGGAGCAGGCTCTTGGTCTGGCGCGGCAGTTCGTCCGAGAGGCGCTGGAGCAGCGCGATCGCCTCCTCCTCGCGGTCCTCCTCGGCGAAGACGGCCGCGAGGTGCAGGCCCATGTCGAGGCGCAGCGCGCCGGCGGCGAGCACCTCCTCGGCGAGCTGGCGCGCGCGGTTCTCGCGCCAGGTCGCGGGCAGGTAGCCGGCGCCGTCGACATGGCGGGCGAGCAGCGCCTTCAGGCCGAGATCCTCCGGTGCGCGCTCGAGCGCGGCGCGCAGGTGGGCCATGCCCTCGGGCTGGCGCCGGTCCGCGAAGCGGAGCACGCCGAGCAGGGCCTCGGCGCAGGGGCCGCGCTCGGGCATTCCCGCGAGGAACTCCTCGGCGCCGATCAGGCCCGGCCCGGCGGCTTCCGCCACGCGCGCCGCGTCTTGCGCCTCGCCCAGCGGCCGGACGTCGTCCGTTTGCGTCAGGCCGGGACAAGGCAGGCCGTCTCGGCCGAGGACGCGGATCGCGAACTCGACGGGCGCGTCCAGGCTGGAGCGCAGCACCAGCTGGTTGCGCCCCGTTCTCAGCGGCACGAACGCGCGGAACACGCGCGGGACGTCGGCGCGGAACAGGTCGACGAGCGACGGCTGCGAGCCGTTCAGCGACCAGGCGTACGAGGGATCGTACGTGTTCTCCGGCTGCAACCGCCCGGACTCGCCGGCGTCGATCTCGAGCCAGCCCGGTCCCCCTTCCGCCAGGTCGAAGCAGGCCGCCGTCATGACGTAGCCGCCGCGCGGGTAGAAGGTGATGGCGGGAGCGATGAAGCGCGCCGTGCCCGGCCGGGGCGCGGGGCGCCAGCGCGCCGGGCCGAGCAGCGTCTCGTGCTCGCGCTCGAGGCCGGGGTCGAAGAAGAGCTCGGGCGCGGCCAGGGCGCCCGCGGGATCGGCGAGCGGAGGCAGCGGGCCGAGCACGAAGAAGCGCGCCAGGAGGTCGGGGTAGAACTCCGCGGGAAGCTCCTGAAGCAGCGCGAACTCGGCGCGCGCCCGCGCCTGCGCCAGAGCGAGCGCGCGCCGGCCGGGCGGGGCGAAGCCGCGCGCGTCGAGCCGCAGCAGGCGCTCCGCGGCCGCGCGCGGCGCGGCGAGCGAGGAGAACCTCTCCTCGAGCAGCGCCAGCGCGGCATCCGCGAGCGGGTGGCCCGGCTCGCGCTCGAGCAGGTCGATCCAGCTCGAGGCCACGGCGTCGTCGTCGCCGCTCGCCTCCGCGGGATGATCCACGAGCAGGCGCGCGTAGGCTTCCACGTCCGTGTCCTGGCCGCGGGCGAGAGCCGCGCACAGGGCGTACGCGCACACGAGCACGGCAGTGACGTTCAGCGGCTTCATCAGTTGCCCTCCGTGGCGAGCGGCGGTTCGATCGCGATGGTGCGCTTCTCGGCCATCTGGATCTCGCGCAGCGCCTTGCGGAACGGGGCGTAGCCCGCAAGGTCGATGCGGCGCGCCTCGAGCCGCAGCGTGCGGCTCACCTGCACGCCGTCCTGGGTCTCCTGCAGCTCCTGCGTGTACTTCAGCACTCCCTGCACCTCCACGCTGGCGGGCGGGGGCAGCCGCGCCACGCGCGCCCCGCGCGGCAGCTTCCAGAGGACCGTGGTCTCCTGGCAGAACGGCCGATCCAGGACCACGTCGTAGGCGCGCTCGACCTCGCTCTCGCTGGCGATCCCGTCCACCCCGGCGTCGTCGAAGCCGACGCGCAGCCCGAGCTGCCCGCCCTCGGCGGTCCACAGGCCGCGCGCGCGAAAGCGCGCCTTGAGCCAGGCGGGCAGGGTGATGTCCTCGAGGTCCGAGGTCTCGACCGACTCGATCTCGACCGCGCCGAAGCCGTCGTTCAGGCGGCGCGCGAGCACCGTCTTGATGTCGCCCTGCTCGCCGCCGTAGAGGCGCCGGAGCAGCACGGCGTACGAGCCGCAGCTCTCGTCGACCAGCTCCACCGCGCCGTTCCCTGACGCGTCGAGCTCCACCACGTAGCTGCGGCAGAGCGCGTTCTCCTCGGGCGGGGCGTAGGGGATCTCGTGGATCGTCCCGCCCGCCGCGCCGACGTGCAGCACGTGCGCTCCCTGGTCGTCGGCGCGCAGGTAGCCCACCGGGTTGTGCGCCGCGGTCCCGTCCAGGTAGTAGCCGGGGCGCTCCGCCGTCTGCAGCACGTGCACGATGCAGTGGTTGAAGTGGCCGACCATGGCCGCGGCGAGCGGCTCCTCGGGCCGGCTGAAGCCGGTGCGGATCAGGACCGGCACCGCCGCGACGTCGATCTCCGCGAGCAGCTGGCACAGCAGGATCGACTTGTCCTTGCAGTCGCCGAAGCGCCGCTCGAAGATGGTCGCGGCCGAGAACGGCTCGTAGCCGTGCGTGCCGAAGGGCCAGGAGTTGTAGCGGATCTCCTGGGCGACGAAGCGGTTGATCGCCTCGACCCGCGCGCGCTCGCCGCTCCGGCCTTCGGTCAGTTCGGCCACCTTGGCCTTCATCTCGGGCGTGGTCACGAACTCCTTCTCGATGAAGCTCCAGTACCAGCGCGCGAAGGCGTCCCAGTCGGCGTAGGTGGTCACGTCCACGACCGGCGAGAACTCCTCCTGGTCGGGCATGCGGGACTGCAGCGCCGGGCGCGGCAGGTCGCGCGCGCGCCAGCGCAGCACCTTCATGCCGTTCGCGTCGCTGCTCTCCGACTTCTCCAGGCCCGCGGCGTTGCGCTCGGCCACGTAGAGCGGCACCTGCGGCGGCGCGAGCACGATCAGCTCGGAGTCGCGCGTGGGCGCCGCGCCGTCGATCACTTCCGGGTAGAAGGTGCAGCGCGCGCCGAAGTACTCGCCGAAGACGCCGGGCTCGGACTCGTCCAGGCGGTACTCGACGTCCGCCAGGTCGCCCGCGGCGATCGGCGGCAGGTCGAAGAAGCGCTGCCGGTAGCCCTGGCTGACGCGGTCGCGCGAGCGCGGCGCAGGCGCGCGCTCGAAGGTGCCGTCCGCGTGGATGACGCGCACGTTGTAGACCTGCAGGCTCGCGTCCTCGGGATAGACGATGGTGTAGGTGTCGAGCCGCTCGATGCCGCCGGTGTTGAGGGCGCGGAAGACCACGTGCTCGTAGCGGTGCTCGGTGCCGTCCGGGTTGGCCTTGAACACGGTGGTGCGGCGCAGCATCTCCAGCGGCTCGTCGCGGCCGTCGCCGCCGCGCGCGGCGGCGGCGAGCGTCACCGCGTCCCAGCGGTAGGGATCGTCGAAGTTGTCGCGCGCCTCGTCCGAGATGAGGCGGCGCTGGCGGCGCGCCTTCTCGTTGCCGGGGTCGAGGCGGATCACCTCGTCCAGCCGATCCGCCGCCGCCGCAATCCGACCGGCGCGCACGTCCATGCGCACGAGCGCGCTGAGCGCGCCGGTGTGCTCCGGACAGACGGAGAGCGCGCGCTCGCACAGGCGCCGCGCCGCGTCGGGCGCGCCGCCGTATTCGAAGAGCCGCGCCTTGTCGAGCATGAGGCCGGTGGCGAAGGGGTCGGCGTTGAGCGCGCGCTCGGTGATCTCGACCGCCTCGCCGCCGCGCCCGGAGTCGATGAGCAGCGCGACCAGGTCGTCGAGCAGGCGGCCGGGCGGGCAGTGCCGGCGCAGCTCGCGCCGCAGCAGGTCCTCGGCCTCGGCCGCGCGCCCGAGCCGCAGCAGGCGGCGCGCCGCGTCCGCGCGGGCGCTGGCGAGGACTTGGCCGAGCGGCGCGTCCTCGGCCTGGCGCATGAGCAGCTGCGCCTCCGCGCCGCGGCCGCGCTCGCGCAGCAGGTTGGCGCGCAGCGTCAGCGCGCGATACGAGTCGGGTTCGAGCGCGAGGGCGCGCGCCGTCAGCTCGTCCACCCGGTCCGGCAGGGGATTGTCGCGCGCCGCGAACTCGGCGAGGTCGAGGATGGCCGGCACGTGCGCCGCGTCGAGCGCGACCACCTTCTTGAGCGCGTGCAGCCGGCGGTTGACCGCCTGTTCCACCTTGCTCGCGCCGCGCAGCGCGTTCGCCATGGCCAGCAGGTGGTAGCCCGCGACGTGTTCCGGCGCGAACTGGACGGCGCGCTCCGCCGCGAGCCGGGCGCGGCGCTCGGCCACGTCCTCGGGATGGACGAGGAGGTGGTAGAGGGCGAGCAGGCGCGCGGCGTAGGCGTCCTGGTCCATGCCCTCGAGGATCTGGCGCGCCTCGGGGGCGGGAGCGGGCGCTGCGCCGGCCGGCTCGGCGGCCGCCGCGCTCGCGACCTGCGCCGAATCGACCTCGAGGTCTTGAAGCGGCCGGCCGTCGAGGTCGGTGAAGCGCAGCTCCGCCAGCCAGCCCTTGTCCTCGGCCGCGAGCTTGACCAGGAGCTGGTTCCAACCGGCCTTGAGCGGCAGCACCACGCGCTCCTGGTCGGCGAAGTGCGGGCGGTCGACCTTGTGCGCGAGCAGGGTCGCGCCGTTCAGCAGCACCTTGACCGAGCAAGGCGAACCGATGCGCAGGACCACGCTATGTTCGCCCTCGGCGGCGATGGCCGTGGCGAGGTAGGCCACGCCGTGCTCGCTCGGGTTGAGCATGTCTTCGAAGGGGATCGTCCCGGCCGGGCTGTGCGCGGGCATCTCGCGCCATTCCACGGCGCGCTCCTTGCCCTGGAGCGGCGCTGCGCGGTCGAAGCCCTGTTCCGGCGCGTAGGCCACGTTGAAGCCGCTGCCGCGCTCGTTGTCGAAGGGGCCGATGAAGAGGAAGTCGGTGACGTAGCCGAGATCCTCGAACAGCGCGCGCGCCTCGCCCGGCCTGCCGATCTGGCGCAGGGCCTCGCCGAGCAAGTGGTCGAGGCGGAAGGCGAGCGCCGCGGGCGTGCCCTCGGGCCAGGGACGCATGGCCTCGAGGGCCGCGGCCGCCTCCTCGAACACGCCGATGTCGGTGACGATGTCGGTGAGCAGGATGGCCGCGACCTCGGCCTCCGCGCGCGCCAGGTCATCGGCGAAGCGTCCGGCGGCGATGGCGCCAGCCAGGCGTTCGGCCAGGAGCCGCCATTCTTCGAGCGGCCGGTGCGGCCCGAGCAGGCGCCCGTCCCGTTCGACCAGCGGCCCCTCGAGGGCCGCGCCAGCGGGCGCGAGCGGCGGGGCTGATCCGGCGGCGCCGGACCCGAGCGTGCATGCGAGCAGGATGGCCTGGATCATGGGGAGCGCTCCTCGGTGCGGCCAGCGTAGCGGCCCGGGGAAGGGAAGTCAGGGACGGTCCGCACTTGACGAGTCGGGCGACGCGCGGAAGATGCGCCCTCGCATGAAGCGTGCGAGATGCGCCGTGCTCAGCGCCGCGGGCTTCTCTTGTCTGGCCTGTCGGGCGAGCGAAGGTCGCTTCGTGCTCGAGAAGGCCGGCCTCGAGCTGCGGCGCTGCCGTTCCTGCGGGCTCGTGCAGCAGCACCCCGTTCCCGGCGCGGAGGCGCTCAGCGCCATGTACGAGCAGGAGGCGCACTACGCCGGCCAGCTCGTGCGCGGCGAGGCAGAGGTCCTCGCCCGGGAGCGCGAGGTCGTGGCGCAGCTCGCCGCGCGCGGCGCCTCCGGCCCGTTCCTCGACGTGGGGGCCGGGGCGGGACTGCTCTTGCGCGCGGCGCGGGAGCGGGGCTTCTCCGGGATCGCGCTCGAGCTGTCGGCGCCGAGCGCGGAGCTCATCGCGCGCACCCTCGACGTCGCGGTGCACCAGGCGGCCATCGAGGAGGCGCCGCTCGCGCCGGAGTCGGTCGGGGTCGTCGCCTTCTCCCATTCGCTGGAGCATCTCGGCGATCCGGTTGGCGCCCGCGTGCGGCGCGCGCGGGAGCTGCTCCGTCCGGGCGGGCTCGTCCACGTCGCCGTGCCGAACTGGCGCGCGGCCAAGCGGGTCCTCGCCGGCCGCCACACCCCGTGGATCTACGCGCACCACATCTCGTACTTCGAGCGCCGGACGCTGGCCGCGCTGCTGCGGCGCGCGGGCTTCGAACCGCTTTCCTTCACGGTCGGCCGCTTCGTCGGCCTGGACTACCCCTTCATCCTGGCCTGCCTGCGCCGCTTCCGCCTGGAGCGCTCGCTGCGGCGCTTCCTCAGCATGGGGGAGCGGCCGCTGGAGGAGCTGATCGCGGACGGCGTGCGCATCGCCTGTCCGGTGTGGCGCTATCGCGCCGTCGTCGGCTGCGCGCGCCTCTTCCTGCGCCTTTGGCCCGAACGCCTGTGCTGCGCGCTCGGCCGCGGCGAGGAGCTGCGCGCCACCGCCGTCAGCGCAGGTGCTCGTTGATGTCGATCACCTGGCGCGCTCCGACGCGTCCCAGGAAGGCGCGCAGCTCGTCGCCGCTGTTGTGCTCGGAGTAGGGCACGTAGAAGAAGTTCCGTTCGCGCGGCCGCCCGCGCGTGAAGCCCGTGGGGAGAATGACGATCGCGTCGCGCGCGTGGTTGGGGAAGCGCTTGGCGAAGTGCTCCTGGAAGAAGCCCATGGCGTAGGCGCGCAGCGGCGTCTCAGCGCGGTCGCGGGTGACGCACGCGCCCATGCCGATCAGCTCGTAGACGCGATGGAACTCCTCGGTCAGGTAGACGGGGTAGCCCACGCGCTCGTGGATGGCCTGGATCAGGCGGTTCTTGCCTATGGTGTAGACGCCGAGGAAGACCTCCTTGCGGCGGTGGCGCTCGATCAGCTCGATGACCTGCTGGATGGCCTGCTCCTGCGACGGCAGGGTGCGGTTGTCCTCGTCGTTGAGGTAGGTGCAGTCGACGAACAGCGTGTCGATTCCGGCGAAGAGATCGGGATGCTGGTCGTGCTCGGCGCAGTAGCGGAAGTCGCCGGTGTGCAGGCAGCGGCGGCCCGCGGCCTCGAACAGGAACATGAGCGCGCCCGGGCAGTGGTTGGCCTCGAAGGCCTTGATGCTGGCGCCACGCGAAAGGCGCAGGGTTTCGCCCGGCCGGATGACGGTGATGCGCTCCGGCGCGATGCCCTTCATGGCGACGAGCAGCCGCGCGGTCACGGGCGAGCAGAGGATCTTGCGCGTGTCCCTGTTCGCGAGGCCCTGGCGGTGGTCCGCGTGGTAGTGGGTCAGGGCGTAGAGCTCGGCTCCCCTCTGCCGGAAGTCGTCCACCTCGATCTGTGTGTCAGGGATCCTCACGAAGCGCCTCGCGCAAGACAGGGAACGGCGCGAGCCTACACCAGAGCGGGCACCCGCACCACGGATTCCGCCGGGCGGGAGCATTGCGCGGGCGCGGTCCGGCCGGGCAGAATCGCGGCATGCTGCAGCTCATTCTCGCCGCTCTCGCTTCGTTCGGCTTCGAGCAGGGGACCGATCTGCCTGAGGGCTTCGCGACGCATACCTACAGCGGCGCCGCGGTCTGCGTCTGGGAGGAGTCGGGTCGCGGCGGGCGCTCGGTCTCGATCGCCTCGGACAGCGGAGCGGACGCGGCCTGGCAGACGCGCCTCGCCGTGCGGCCGGGCGCCGTGTACCGCCTCTCGGGCTGGATCCGCGCCGAGGGAGTGCTCTCCCGGGGCGGCCGCGGCGCGCTCTTCAACGTGCACGAGATCCCGGGCGCGGCCACGCCCGCGCTCACCGGCACGCGCCCGTGGACCTTCGTCGAGTGCGAGTTCGAGACCGGGCCGCGCGCCGAGGTCACGGTGAACTGCCTGTTCGGCGGCTGGGGAGAGGCCACGGGGATGGCCTTCTTCGACGACCTGGACCTGGAGCTCTTGTTCCAGCCCGACCCGGAGCGGCCGGCGGCGATCATCGACCTCGAGCGGGAGTTCGGCGACCTCTCGCCCCACATCTACGGGCAGTTCATCGAGCACCTCGGGCGGTGCATCAACGGCGGGATCTGGGCCGAGATGCTGGAGGACCGCAAGTTCTTCCATCAGGCCGGCTCCTTCGACTCGCCCTGGCGCCGCCTGGCGGGCGAGGAGGGCGTGTCCGTGGCCATGGACGTGGAGCGTCCCTGCGCCAACGACTGGTCGGTGAAGCTCACACGCGCCGCGCGCGCGGGAACCGAGCCCTGCGGCATCGAGCAGCGCGGCCTGGGCGTGCTCGCTGGTCGCGAGTACCGGGGGCGCTTCCTGCTCGCCGGCCAGGGCAGCGTGGAGGTCGCGCTCTCCTGGGGCGAGGGCGGAAGCGAGCACCAGGCGCTCGCGTTCGACGTGGACTGCGCGGAGTTCACCGCCTTCTCCGTCGCGTTGCGCGCGGGCGGCGCCTCCGAGGACGCGGCGCTTTCGATCGACTTGCAGGGCGAAGGCGGGGTCTGGATCGGCGCGTGCTCGCTCATGCCGGCGGACAACGTGCGCGGCCTGCGCGCCGACGTCCTCGACCTGCTGAAGCAGCTCGACGCGCCGATCTACCGCTGGCCCGGAGGGAACTTCGTCTCGGGCTACGACTGGCGGGACGGCCTCGGCCCGCCGGACCAAAGGCCCACGCGCAAGAACCCGGCCTGGCAGGGAATCGAGCCCAATGACTTCGGCGCCTGCGAGTTCCTGGACTTCTGCGCCGAGGTCGAGGCCGAGCCGCTCGTCGTGGTCAACACCGGCCTCGGCTCGCCCGAGCTGGCGGCCGCTCTCGTCGAGTTCCTGAACGGCCCGGCCGAGAGCCCGCAGGGGCGGCGCCGCGCCCGGCTCGGCCGGGTCGAGCCGTACGGCGTGCGCTGGTTCGGGGTCGGGAACGAGATGTACGGCGACTGGCAGCTCGGCCACGTGCCCCTCGAGCGCTACGTCGTGCGCCACCGGGAGTTCGCCGCCGCCATGCGCGCGGTCGATCCCTCCATCAAGCTGGTCGCGGTGGGGGCCTCGGGCGAGTGGAGCCGCCGCATGCTCGCCGAGTGCGGTGGGGACATGGACCTCCTCTCCGAGCACTTCTACTGCGGCGGCGCGGACGACCTCGAGGAGCACGTCGCCCAGATCCCGCTCGCCGTGCGCGAGAAGGCCGCCTCTCACCGCCACAGCCTCTCCACGCTCGCGGGCCGCGCCATCCCCATCGCCCTCGACGAGTGGAACTACTGGTACGGGGAACACGTCTACGGCGAACTCGGAGACCACCGCCCTGCCGCTGCTCCTCTACCGCCGCCACTTCCGCGGCCAGGCGTTGGCGGTGACGGGTCCGGGCGGGCCGCTCGACGTGGCGGCCGCGCGGGACGGCGCGCGCCTCGTCATCGGCGTGGTGAACGCGTCGCGCGAGAAGAAGACCCTGCGCCTGGAGACGAAGGGCGGGGCGGGGATGTTCCCGCGCGCGCGGCGCTTCACCATCGCGGGCGCCGATGACATGGCCTACAACGAGCCCGGCCAGCCGCCGCGCGTCTGCATCCGCGAGGACGCGCTCCAGGACTTCGCTCCAGGCGCGCTCGAGATCGAGCCGGTGAGCGTCACGCTGTTCCTCGCCGACCTCATCGTCGTCAGCGCTCTTCCCGAGGGAGTGTTCCGGGAGAAGGACCCGCGCGACCGCGCCACGGGCGCGGTCTTCCCCACCTTCACTCAGCTCGCGCGCTATGACGCCGGGATGTCCGAGATCTCATTGAGGCGCCAGGAGTGCCCAGACGAGCAGAGCCACGACTGGCGCTGGTCGGAGAACGCCTACTCCACGCGTCTGAAGATCGTGGCCGTGGACAGCCGGCTCGGCGGCGGCGAGCTGTTCGTGGCCGGAATCGAGCCGGACACCGAGGCTTCCATCATCGAGAGGTGGGTATTCCCGGTCCGCTCGGGCCGATGGCATCACACGTACACTGGGACGGCGAATCCGATCGGCACGCCGACGGCGGCGTACACGTATCAGAACTCCATCGAAGGGGGCCTCTACCGGCCGCCGCCGGCGCTCTGGTACGCGCCGGAGCGCACCGTGGTCCTGCGCACCATGGCCTGCGGCTTCGTGCGTTCGCTGGCCTGCGATCCCGAGGGCCGGTATCTCCTCTTCTCGACCTACCCTTGGGGATACATCTATCAGCTCGACCTGATGGACCCCGGCGCGCCGCTGGCGCGGCTCTTCGGGATCTCCGAGATTGCGGAGCTGGCCGGCGCAAGCTGGCTGGAGATTCGTCAACACGCCGACCTGGGTCGGGTTTGCGTCGTGTCGCCGCCAGACATCAGTGCGGCTTCGGCGCAGCCTGTTCCGCCGAAGCTCGTGTACCTGATCGATGGGAACAACGACGGCGTGTTCGAGGCGCACGTTGCTGTGGAGATCGAGGAAGACAGGATGTCGAGGATGACGGCGGTCGTGGATCCGGTCACCTTCCAGGTTGTTCCGCTGCCGGAGTCCAAGTGGTCGGCGCCCTGGGCGGGGGGCTTGTGCTTCTGACGCCCGGGCGGCGGGCCGCCCGCGAACCCGGGTCTACTCCCCGCGCACCTTTGCCGCCTGAGCCTCCTCGGCCACGCCGCGCCAGTGGGCCGCGCGCTCGTTCTTGCCGAGGCGCTCGGCGGTCGCGATCAGGAACTCGAGCAGGTCGGGGTGGAGCGTGAACTCGGCCGCGCGCTCGCCGAGTGCGAAGGCGGCGTCGTTTCCTTCGCGCAATGCGACCGCGCGCACCGTGGCCGGGATACGTTCCACGTCGAGCCGCATCTCCTCGAGCAGGCCGCGCTCCACGTGGAAGGCGAGGTCCTGGTCGCCGAGGAGGCGCGCGGCGTCGCTCACCCAGAGACAGACCGAAGCCCAGGGAGCGCCGAGCTCGGCGGCGCGCGCCAGGATCTCGAGGCCGCGCGCGGCCGCGCCCGCCTGCCCGAGGCGCGCCGCGACGATTGAGAGGAGCTCCGCCTGGGCCGCGGCAGCATCTGGCGCGCCAGAAGGCTCGGGCAGGAGGGCGGCGAGCTGCTCGGGCGCGGGCGCGAACGCCTCGTCCTTCTTGCCGCAGAGAGCGATCTCGAGCGCCGCGATCCCGTTTTCCCAGTCGCCCGCGTGGAAGAAGACTTCGGCCGCGAGGAGCGCGGCGCGCCTTGGCGGAGACTTGTGCTCCTGCAGCAGGCTGTCGCACAGGCCGCGGTTCCTCTCCAGCACCTCTGCCGGAGCGGCCAGCTCCTTCCACGCCCCGAGCACGCGCGCGCCGTAGTCGTCGAGCGCCGCGTCGCCCATGCCGGCCAGTGGGTCAGCGCCGGACGAAACGAGAGCCGGCCGGGCGCGCTCGAGGATCGCCGTTGACGTGGCGACCTTCAGGTCGCCCTCGAGGACCTCGCGCACTTCGGCGAGAAGCGTCTCTGCCGAGGCGCGGCCGAACCCGGAACGGCCGTCGCCTTCGCCGAGGTCCACGAGCACCGCGGCCCAGAGGAAGAGGCGCGCCGCCTGGTCCGGCTGGCCGAGGCGGGCGAAGAGGCGCGCGAGCCGCGTCACCTGGGCGCGGTCGCGCGGGCTGACGGCCGAGAGCAGGTCCGCGGCCACCTGGCCGGCGTTGGGCAAGAGCGCCTCCTGGCCCTGGTTCAGGAGAGAAAGGAGGCGCGCGCGGTCTACTCTGGCGGCGCGGCCCTGCCGCATGAGCTCGAGGACTTCCTCGACCGCGGCCGCGGGCCCGAGGCGCAGCGCCGCGGCCCGGGCGGCCGCGTCGATGACGTCGCCGGCCCTCTCGACCTCGTCCGGGGCCATGCCCGCCAAGAGGCGGCGCAGCTCGTCCTCGCCAAAGGGCTTCTCCGCCAGGACGTCGCACACGCTCGGCTTCTCCTCCTCCCGCGCTTCGCTTGCGCTGCCCTCAAGATCGGGCAGTCCGCCGCGGCGCGGCTCCTCTGCGCCATCCTCGGGCCATGGCTGCCCCAGCAAGTTGAGCGAGTGGAAGCTGCTCCACTCCTCGTCCAGGCCGCGCCACATCCTGCGCGTCACGCGCCGCGCCTCATCCAGGTCGCCCCGGTCGATGGCCTCCTTGATCGCGTGCGGCGTGGCGGACGCGCGCGTCTTCTCTTCGACGTTCCGCGCACGTTCCGCAAAGCGCTCGGCGCGCGGTGGGTTTCGCGCCTGGCGCCAGGCGCGCTGCAGCACGGGCCGGCGCCAGCTCTCGTCCGGGTTCTGCTCCAGCAGGCGTTCTTCCACTTGCAGCCGCTCGAACTCGCTGCCGGTTCCGGCGAGCAGGTCGCTCAGGAGCGTGCAGAGCGCCGCCTCGCCCGGGAGGCGCTCGATCGCGGCGCGCAGGGAGTCGATGCTTCTTCGCGGATCGCTCTCGGCGCGCACGAGGATCTCGGCGCGCGCGAGCGCCGAGAGCGGCGCCGCGCCCTTCTTGCTTTCCCTCTCGTCGATGAGCGCCAGCAGGTCGGCGTAGTCGTCGCGCCTGTCGAGCAGCGCGTCCAGCGCTCTCTCCGCCTGCCAGGTCAGCTCGCTCTGGTCGAGAATGCGCGCGAGCGCCTCGCCCTCGCGGCGCCGCGCCTCCTCCGGTTGGCCGGCCTGCGCCAGGCAGAGAGCGTGGCCGGCCAGCACCTCGACGTTCCTGGGATCCTGCTTCTGCGCGGCGGCGAGCAGGTCAACGGCCAGGTCGAGGTTGTGCTCGCGGCCCAGCAGGTCGCGCTCGATGGTGGAGAGCCGCAGCCCGCCCTTGAGTTCGCCGAGGCTCGCCGCAAAGCGCTCCTTGATGAAGTCCTTCGACTCGGGCGCCGCTTCCTCTTCGAGCGAGCCGACGAAGTCGAGCAGGAACAGGGCGCGGTGATCCGCCGGCACGTCCTGCCAGATGGACCGGACCAGCTCGAGGCGCTCCGCCTCGGCGCACAGGCCGAGCAGGCCGGATACGGTGTGGAAGCGCTTGGAATCCAGCGCGGCGATGGCCTCCTCTGCCTGCTCGAGCGCGACGAGGCGCTGGCCGAGGACCTCCTGCAGGGTCGCCACCAGCCCCGCGAGCGGCGCGTGCTTCTGCGGCTCCTTCAGCAGGAGTCTGACCAGGTCGCCGGCGAGGCTGCGTTGCTGCGCCGCGTCGAGCACCGGCCAGACGAGCGCGCAGGCGCGCTCCGCCTCGGCGCGCGCCATGTAGCTGTTCTGGAAGCGCACCGCGGCGCTGATCCAGCGCCGTGCGAGCAGGAGCGACGACTCGGCGTCCTGGATGTGCGCGGCGTAGGCGGTCAGCGCGGGCAGCGCCTCCAGGTCCGCCTCGGCGAGGGGCTCGAAGCCGATCTGCTGGAGCGCAAGGCGGCCCTCCTCGGCGCGGCCCCACGCGATCAGCTCGAGCAGGCGGCGCAGCGCGTCCTTCTGGCGCAGCGCGCCCGCGTCTGCTTGCGCCGGCCCGCTGGCGAGCAGGCGCCGGACGCGGCCGTTCTCTTCCTCGAGCCGCGGGGAGCGCTCCACCAGGTCGAGCGCCGCGGCCTCGAAGCCCCATTCCAGGCGCTCTTCGACGAGCTTCGCGAGGAGGTCGCGGTCCTCGCCGAAAGCGGCCAGCAGCTCGAGGTCAACGGCGTTGGCGCGCTCGGTCTCGCGGCGCGCGAACGCCAGGCGGCGCAGGTACTCGGCGCGCGCCGCGACCTTCGGAAAGTCGGACAGCGCGCTCGGCGCGGCGCCGGCCGCGCGCTCGCTCAGCGCCTCGGCGAGGTCTCCTGCGAGCGGCTCGGCCGCGCGCTGCAGAATGTCCCCGACCGGCGCTCTTGGCGAAAGAGTGGCCAGGAAGCCGGCGAGCACGCGCTCGTAATACTGGTCGTACGCGTCCACGTTGCGGCCGCCCCAGCTCGGCCTGGGCCGCGCCTCTTCAGAGCTGGCGCTCTCCTTCGCGGCCGTGACCGGCCGGCGCGCGAACATCAGGTCCAGGGCGCGCGCGTACAGCCCGTGTGCGGCCTCATCCCTGCCGAGCTCCTCGTCGAGCTCCGCCACCTTGGCCAGAAGCTCGACGTCGGCTGACTGCGCGGCGAGGAGGCCCTCGTACTGGCGCAGGGCCTCGGCAACGTAGCCGTGCTCTTCGAAGGAGCGCGCCACGCCGCGCTGGAAGGCGTTGTAGTCCGGCACGTCGCTGGCGCGCGAGAAGGTCTGCGCCGCGGCTCGCGCCTCGCCCTTCTTGAGCAGCGCCTCGCCGAGCGCCAGGTATACCTCGGGCGGAGCGTGCTCGCCGAGCAGGAAGCTGATAGAGGTAGGCCTTCTCCGGACGGAGCGCGATCCGTTCCAGCACGGCGCGGCTCGCCCACTCGAGGGCAAGGCGCGGCGCGTCGACGTTGAGCAGCCCGTCGATGGCGACCGTGAACAGGTCGTCCTTGTCCGCGGCCTCGGCCAGCTGCTGGAACAGGCCCACGGCGCGCGGTTTGCCTTCGCCCTCCTCAGCCAGGCAGCCGCCGAGCAAGAGCCACGCCTCGATTCGATCCGGGTGCAGGACGAGCGCGCGGCGATAGGCGGCGATGGCCTCGTCCCGCAGGCCGGCGAGCGCCAACACCCCGGCCGCGAACTCGTCGCGCTCGCCCGCCTCCTGCCCCGGCGTCTCCTTCAACTCCTCCAGGGCCTTCTTCGCGTCCTCCGGCCGCGCGCGCTCCAGGGCGCTCATCGCCAGCTGGGCGAGGTAGTCCTCGCGGCCGGCGGGATCGGCGGCGAGCAGCTGGTGCAGCGTCCTCTCGTAGCTGCGGAAGTCGCAGCAGGTCAGGTAGACGCGCGCCGTCTCCTTCAGGCTCGCGATCTCGCCGCCGCCGCCGCGGGCGTGCTCGGCCAGGACCTCTGCGGCAGACACCGGGTCGCCGGCCAGCGTGTACAAGTTGACCAGCAGGCCGCGCTCGCGCGGCGTGGCCGCGCCCGCGGCGATCTTCTCCTCGAGGTCCACGGCGATGTCCGCCAGAGCGCCGATGCGCGCGGCCACGTTGAGCAGCCGGTCCTCGGCGTGGCGCTGGCGCGGCAGCGAGGCGGCCGCCTCCCAGATCTCGCGCCAGAGCGCGAGCGCGTCCGCGTCGCGTCCCACTTGCGAGTAGAGCCAGGCGAGGCGCATGTCCACGTCCTCGGCGCGCTCGTCGGCGCGGAAGCCCTCGAGGACCTGGACCGCCTCCGCCTGGCGGCCGATGCGCTCGTACGCCTCGGCCAGGCGCACGCGCTCCGGGTCCTCGGGCGCCAACTTCGCGCGCAGATCGTCGAGCGCGGCGCGCGCCGCGTCCGGTTGGCCAAGGCGGTGCTTGAGGTCGCAGAGGAAGAGGGCCGCGGCCACGGCGCCGCCCTGCTCGCCGGCCTGCCGCGCGAAGCGCTCGGCGAGAGCGGAAAGCCCGAGGCCGGCGAGCGAGCTGGCGCTGCGCATGAGGCCGCCGGGATCGTCCCGGAGAGACTCGAGCAGCTCGAGCCAGACCGCCTCGGCCGCCTGTCTGTCGCCGCGCTCGAGGAAGTGGCGCGCGAGCCCCTCGCGCCACTCGAGCATCGCGGGCTCGGCCGCGATGAGCCGCCGGAAGCTCTCCACCAAAACCTCGCCCGCTCCCGCCTCGCGGCACATTTCGAGCAGCTCGCGGCGCATCTCCGGCGTGAAGCGCCCGTCCGCCGTACTCTCGAACAGGCGCATGGCCTGTTCCGCCTGGCCCAGCTCGCGCAGCAGGTCGATCCACACCTCGCGCGCCTCGGCGGAGAGGTCCGGGGCAACGGCGAAGCGCTCGCACAGCTCCTCGAGCGCACCACCGGCGCGGTGCGCCTCGACCAGGACGGCGAGGGCGTAGCGCCGGTCGCGCGGGAGGCGCGCGGCCTCGAGCGCGCGCTCCGCCTGCGCGCGCGCGCCAGCGAGGTCCGCCGCGGCGAGCGCCCAGGAGGAGAGGCGCACGCTCTCCGCGAAGTCCTCGGCCCCGGCGTCTCGCGCGCGAGCGAGGTTCGCTGCCGCCGCGAACTCGCCCGTCACGGCCAGCAGGGGCGCGACGCGCTCCGGCCAATCCCCGCCCGCAGCGCGCGCCATCGCGAGGAGCGGCGGATCGCCGCCGCCGTTCCGGTTGCTCCGCAAGAGGGCCACGCGTAGCTCGGCGCGGCCGCGCTCTCCGGCGTCCTGGCAGAGGTCGAGCAGCCGGGAGTAGGCGGACAGCGCCTCGTCCCTGTCCCCGAGCATGTCGCGCGCGCAGGCGAGGGCGCGCCAGAGCGCGACGTCCCCCGCGCCTTGCGGCGTGGCGCAGAGTTCGGCGAGGAGGCTCGCCGCTGCCATGAGGTCTCCCTCACGGGCGAGGAGCAGGGCGCGCAGGCGGTGCTCCGGGAAGGCGGGGCCGGCGGATTCGAGCCGATCGAAGAGCGGCGCGAGCGACCCGTGGCGCAGGATCGCAGCCGAAACGAGCGCGTCCAGTGCTTCCGGAACAGCCTGCGCCGCGGCCGCGTCCAGCAAGGGCAGGAGCTCGGCGGAGAGCTCCTCCTGCTTCTTCTTGCGCCCCTCCCGCGGGGAGGCGGCGCTGCAGGGCGCGGGCAAGACGCTGATCACGCAGAGGGCGGCGATGAGGAAGAGCAGGCGGCGCGCGCGCATCAGTCCGCCTCCGTTCCGCGCGCCCGGCGCGGCAGGCGGCGGTTGACGATGTCGAGCAGGTAGGCGAGCAGCGCCAGGGCGAAGAGGAAGGGCGCCAGCTCGAGCAGAGCTCGGCGAGATCGAGCCGCCGCTCGGGATCGACCTGCGCCTCGTCCTGGCGGTCCGACCAGGCGGCGAGCACGAGGCGGGCCAGCAGCCGCTCCCTTGCGCCGCCCGGGGACACGGCGCGCGCCTCGAGGCGGACCTCCTGCGCCGGATCGGCGCGCAGGGTCGCCACGAAAACGCCCGGCGCGCGCTCGCGGAAGGAGACCTCGGCCGCCTCGGACCCGGGCGCCGCGGCGAGGACGCGCGCCGCGGGCAGGTCCTCGCTCGCGTCCAGGCGCTCGGCGGAGATCGTCACCACGTGGTCGCTGCGCTCCGCCTGGAAGCGGAAGGGCGGCCGCGGCGCGCCGAGAGTGCGGCGCAGCGCCTGCGCCAGGAGGGGGCCGTAGCCCTGCCACTCGCGCCAGCGCTCGGTGCCCGGCCCAGTAGGTTCGGTCAGGAAGGCGCTCACCCGGCCGAGCCCGTAGTGCCAGGACACGAAGAGCGGGCGGCCGCTCTCGTCCTCGAGGAGCGTGCGCGCGCCGTCTCTGGCGCTCGCCTCGACCAGGCCGAGGAGGGGAGGCGCCTCGGCCACGCGCGCGTCGCCGAGCCAGGCCGGGCCGGCCCTCGCCCGCACGCGGAACTCGCCCCGGCGATAAGCGGGCAGGCGCGTGCTGGTCGGCCGCTTGAACAGGACCTCCGGCAGGTTGAAGCGGTCCGGCACCGAGTAGAAGCGCCCCTTGCCCCACTGCGCCAGGCTGACCAGGAACTCGCTGTGCGCCTCGGGGCCCACGAGCACGGTCGAGAGCGTGATGCCCTTCTCGGCCATCTTGCGCCCGAGCGTCTCGAAGTCGCCGCTCTCCACTCCGCCGTCGGTGAGCACGAGCACGTGCTTGAAGCGCGTCTCGACGTTGAGCAAGCCGTAGTACGCCTCCTCCAGAGCCGGCATGATGACCGTGCCGCCGCCCGCGTCGAGGCGGTTCAGCGCCCGCTGGATGTCGATCGAGTTGGAGGCCGGCTGGATGGGCGCGGCCCAGCGCTTGGCGCCGTAGAACTCGACGATGCCGACCTTGTCGTGCGGCAGGAGGCGGCGGATGGCGAGGCGCGCGACCTCCTTGGCGAGCTGCACGCGCGTGCCGCCCATGGAGCCGGAGGTGTCGATGATGACGACCAGCGTGGTGCTCGGGTCCTGGCGCTCCTCCTGCTGGCGGAACTCGATCGGCAGGATTTCGGCGAGCGGCGCGTCCTGGTAGCCGCCCGGGCCGAAGGCGGCCTCGCCTCCTGCCATGAGCAGGCCGAGACCGCCGTCGGCCACGCGCCGCGCGACGTCCTGCTGCAGCGAGGCGGCGAGCGCCTTGGCCGGGAGGTCGTCGATCACCAGTACGTCGGCCTCCGCGAGCGCGTCTTCCGCGCGCGCCGCGCTCACCTCGAAGCCGCGGCCGAGCAGCTGCGCCAGCTCGCGCTCGCCGCCGCGCATGCGCTCTCCCAGGTAGAGCACGCGGAAGGGCGATTCGATGGCGAAGGTGCGCTCGATGACGTTGTTCGCCTCGGTCGCGTCGCCCGCGGCCTGCACGCGCGCAGAGAGGTGCAGGAAGCCGGCGCCGGGCGCTTCGAACTCGAGCGGCACGAGCACGCGGCCGGACGATGCGATCCTGCTGGCGCGGGCGAGTTCGCCGTCCGGGCCCTCGAGCACGACCTCCAGGCCGGAGGCGGCGCCCGCCACGCCGACCTGAAGGCGCGCGCGCTGGCCGGCGCGCAGGACGCCGTCGCTCCGCAGGTCGAAGGGATACACGTCGTTCGCGCGCGCGGCGAGAGGCGCGACGTTCAGCGGCAGGCCGCGCTCCGTGCAGCGCTGCAGCACCTCGCGCCAGCGCTCGTCTTCCGCCTCGCCGTCCGTGAGCAGGGTGACGGCGCCGCCCGCGTGCTCGGGCAGGGCGCGTTCGGCCGCGGCCAGGGCGTCGCTGAGCGTGCCGCAGGCGAGGACGCGGGCGCCGGCGATGAGTGGGGCGCAGGGCGCGCTCGCGAGTTCGATGACGCGTGTTTCCGCCCCGTCCCCTGCGGCCGCGAGGCGGGAAGCGAGCTCGCGCGCGGCGCGCTCGGCTTCCGCCGCGGGCACGCTGGCCGAGCGATCCAGCACGAAGACGTGGATGCGTTCGTCCGCGCGCAGCGCCGCGATCGGCCGCGCCAGGGCGGCGGCAAGCAGGACCAGCGCCAGCGTGCGGAGCAGCGCCTGGAAGCGGCTTCCGCCGCGGCCGAGCCAGACGAGCGGCAGGGCGAGCAGCAGCCAGAAGAACGCGGGCGCGACGAACGCGACGTCCATCACGGGATCCTCCCGCTTCTCCACAGGCGCCACTCGGCGAGGAGGAGGAGGAAGGCGATGAGCCCGAGCCAGGTGGGGAGGTGGGGGCGCGCGTCCCCTGGCGGCAGCTCCTCTTCGTCGGCCGCGCCGGCCGCTTCCTTTGGCGCCGCGTCGCTGGGTGGAAGAACGCAGGCGAGCCGCGCGCCGTCCGGGGCGAAGTACAGGCCGGCGCGCGGCGGCGTGAACAGGCCGCCCGCGGCGAAGAACTCGCGGCCCGGCTCGTCGCGCCAGCGTTCGCTTCCGGTCCGGACGGGCGCGCCAGCCGCCACGAAGGGGAGATGAGGGTCCGCGCCCGCGAGCCAGCGCAGCGCCGCGCCGAGGAACACGGGGAAGGCCGCGGTTTGGGTGAAGTCGTAGTCCGCGAGAAGGAGGTCGAGCCAGAGCGAGACGCGCCGGCCGCCGGTTCCTTGCGCGAAGGCCGCCGTGATCTCCTCGTGCGCCGCCGGAGCGCTGGAAGCGTCCGGCACGCGCTCGATCGCGCCGAGGTCGATCGCGCCGAGCGCTTCCTCGAGCGCGGCGCGCTCTTCCGCGCCGCTCACCAGGAAGGCCGCTTCCTGCGCGCGTCGCTCCACGAAGTCGAGCGTCGCGGCGGCCGGTCCCGTGCCCGCGCCGCGCAGCACGCAGGCCACGTCCGCGCCGTCTTCCACGAGCAGCACGGCGGGATCGTGGACGAGGGCGGGCAGGAGACGGGGCCGCAGCTCCTGGGCGACGGACACGCGGATCAGCGCGCGCCGCGGCAAGACGAGCGAGGCGCGGTCGAGCACGGCGCCGTCCTCTCCAGCGAGGGCGGCGGTGAGCAGGCCGCCCGCAGCCTCGAGATTCTCGATGAGATAGCGCTCGCAGCCGTCGTCTCGCCCCGCGAGCACGGGAGCGAGCGGCGCGCCCTCGAGGTCGACCAGGAGCGAGGCGCCGTCTCTGGGCCCCTGCACCTCGATCAGGACGTCCGCGCGAGCGTGCTCGAGGGAGAGCGCCGGCGACGCCCCGAGAGCGCCGATCGCGGGCCGCTCGGCCGCGCTGCCGCAGGGCAAGGCGGTGAGCGTCACGCCCTCGGGCAAGAGACGCAGGAACTCCGCGGGCGGCTGGGCCGCGCCGACCAGGACCAGCTCGCGCGGCCGTCCGTCCTTGAACGTGGGCAGCAGCTCGCGCACGGTGCGCTCGATCGCCGGCGCGCATGCCTCCGGGGCGAGCCCTCGGGCGCGGAGCCGCAGGAGCCGCGGGTCCTCGTGGCGCTCGAGCAGCGTGCGCGGCCGCGCGCCGCAGAAGATGACCGGTTCCGCGCCCTCTTTCTCGAGGTGGCTGGCGAGGCGCGCGAGGAGCTCGCCGAAACGGCCGCGCGCCGCTGTCTGGGCCGAGCCGTCGAGCAGGTAGATCCTCTCGAGCGCGGGCGCGCCGCGCTCGAGCTCGAGGCCGGCGAGCGCCAGCCAGACGAGCGCCGCGACGAGCGCGACGAGGAGGAAAGCCAGGAGGTGGCGGAAGCGCTCGACCAGCACGCGCGCGCGGCTCTCCTCGGCTGCCTGCCTCCAGAACATCGTGGTCGGCACGACGCGCTCGCGGTGTCTCGTGCGCAGGCGCTGCAGCAGGAACAGGCCAACGAGCAGGGCGGCGAGTCCGAGGAGCGTCGCGGCGGGAGAGAGGTGCGCGAGGTTCATGCCAGGTACTTCCTGGACTCGAACAGCGCGGCGAGCTGCGCCACCTCGTCCTGCTCGACGTCGAGCCTGAGGAGCGGGGCGCCGCGGCTCCGCGCGCAGGCGGTGAGCGCGCGCTGGAAGGCGGCGTAGGCCGCGCCGTAGCGCAAGAGCGCGGCGCGGTCCACGGTCACGTCGCGCGCGTCGCCGCTCTCGGCGTCGACGAAGCGCACCTCGCCCGAGAACGGCGGGCTCTCGTCGCTCGCGCGCACGAGCTGCACCAGGAGCAGGCGGTGGCGCAGGCGGCCGAGCGCGGCCGCGAGCGCCTCGCCGCCCGCGGGATCGAAGAAGTCCGAAATCAGCGCGACCAGCCCCGGCCGCAGGCCGAGGCAGGAGAAGGCGCGCAGCGCCTTCCGCAGATCCGTTTCGCCCCCGGGCTCGAGGCGCGCCAGGAAGGAGGCGACGTCCAGCAGGCGGTTCTTGCCGGTCACCGGCCTGAGAGGCGCGAGCAGCCCGTCGGCGCAGGGGAACACGGCCACGCGGTCGTGCTGGTTCATGCTGATCGCCGCCAGCGCGAGCGCACAGCGCAGGCCGGCGCGCGCGCGCGGCACGTCCTCGACGAACATGCTCGCCGAGACGTCGGGCAGAAGATAGAGCGGCAGGTCCTCCTGCTCCTCGAACAGGCGCACGAAGACCTTGCCCAGGCGGCGGTAGACGTTCCAGTCGATGGCGCGAAACTCGTCCCGGGGCGAGTACTGGCGGTGGTCGTGGAACTCGATGCCCGAACCGAGGTCTAGCGAGCGCTGCTCGGCGCGGCGGCCGCCGCGCGCCACGCGCCGCGCCAGGATCCTCAGGTTCCTGAGGCGCTCCAGGAACCGCGCGTCGAAGTAGTCGTGCACGCCCGCCCGCGCCTCAGCGCGCCTCGTGCGGCGGCGGCACGGCGGCGAGCACTTCCTGGATGACGCGGTCCGGCTTGATGCCGTCCGCCTGGCCCTGGAAGTTGATCAGCACGCGGTGGCGCAGCACCGGCAGGGCCACGGCGCAGAGGTCGTCGCTCGCAACGGCGAAGCGGCCGGCGAGCAGGGCCTTGACCTTGCCGGCGAGCAGGAGCCCCTGCGCGCCGCGCGGGGAAGAGCCGAGCAGCACGTTCTCGTTGACGATGGGGGGCGCGAGCGCGTTCCCCGGCTGCGTGCCCATGACCAGGCGGATGGCGTGCCCCTGCACGGGTCGCGGCACCGGCACCTGGCGCACGATCGCCCGCATGCGCAGGATCTCGGGACCGCTCGAGACCGCGTCCACCTCCGGCGTCGCGGCCGTGGTCGTGCGCTCGAGGATGGCGTGGTACTCCTCCTCGAGCGGGTAGCCGACCAGCAGCTTGAGGAGGAAGCGGTCGAGCTGCGCCTCGGGCAGGGGGTAGGTCCCTTCCTGCTCGATGGGGTTCTGCGTGGCCATCACGCAGAAGGGCTGCTCCAGGCGGATGGTGCGCCGGCCGACCGTGATCTGCCCCTCCTGCATGGCCTCGAGCAGCGCCGACTGCGTCTTGGGCGTGGCGCGGTTGATCTCGTCCGCGAGGATCAGGCTCGAGACGAGCGGCCCCTCCTCGAAGGTCAGCGCGTGCCCGCCGC
>JACQZJ010000076.1:0-65422 GCA_016213895.1 Planctomycetota bacterium
ACGCATCTGGTTCGCCGAGGCCGAGTCCTCGGCCATCGGCGCGCTCGTCGGCTACGCCGGCGGCGGCTTCGGCGCGGTCGCGGGGGGCCTCTACCCGGACGCGGGCTTCGCGGCCGGCGTGGTCTCGGGCGGGTTCTTCGCCGCGCTCGACGGCCACCTGCGCTCGCACCGCGGAACCTCGCGCGAGCAGATCATGCTGGTGATGATGCCCGGTTATCCGGCCTCGCTCGCCATCGGCGAGACGCGTTACGTCGTTCCCTTCACCATCGGCGGCATGCAGTTTGGCATGCTCGTGCCCGAGGGGCAGCTCATCGGCACTTCCCTCGAGGCCATCTGCCAGCCGGCGGGCGAGGGCAGGGTGCAGGTGCAGTTGACGCCGGTCTTCTCCGGCCTCGGACGCGGCGGCGAGACCGTACGCGTGACCCAGGCCACGACCGCGGTCGTGGTGCCGCTTGGGCAACCGCTGCTCATCGCCAGCCAGGACCGCAGCGCCCACAACGTGGCGAACGCGCTGCTCTCGCGCCGCACCGAGCGCGGCATGGAGCAGGCGGTGCTGCTTCTGACCGTGAACTGACGGCGCGCGCGGGCGCGCGAGTTCAGGGCCCGATCACCCGTACGGCGGCGTTTCCCATGAGCCAGAGACCCGAGTCGGCGATGACCGCCGGCTGGGCGTGCAGGGGGAAGCCGAGGAGCGCCGGGTCGTTCGGCAGGTAGAAGGCGGCACCCGCCTTGCCCGCCGCGTCCGTGTGACCGAGCGAGAAGAAGATGAAGAACGCGCCGGGCAGGGCCGAGAGGGGCGGCCCCGAGAAGCCCGGGAGCGCGATGCTTCCGCCCGCGTCCGAGAGCACGAGCAGCGCCAGCCCGGGCTCGAGCGCCGAGTCGGCCTCGATCTCGACGAGCGCGGCGCTTCGTAGGTCCTCGGTCATGCTGATGAAAGGCAGGGACGGCGCGAAGATGACGCTCCCGAGAAACGGGGCGCCGCCGGTCGTTCCTCCGGAGAGGGCGACCCGCGACACGAGCGCCAGGTCGCCGGCCTCGGCCGCGGACAGGCCGGCGCCGCCGGCCCAGGGTTGCGACGAGCCCGCGGACAGGCCGCCGTCCCCGCCCGCCAGGCAGTCGTTCTCGTCGCCGAGCACGTAGATGATCGACGGCCCATAGGGAGGCAGGGGGACGTCCGTGGTCACGGCCGGCGCGCCCGCGCCGCCGTTGCCGTACGGGTTGCTGTACATGCAGTTGTAGGGGCAGTAGACGCCGTCGCCGCCGTCCCCTCCCTGGATGCGCGATCGCGCCAGGATCAGCGTGGAGTGGACGACCGCGATGCCCGCGGAGCCCTGGCGGCCGTCGTTCGAGAACTCCTCGTTGACGCCGTTGTCGCCCGTCGCGCCGTGGATCTCGGCGGCGGTCACGCGCACCGTGGAGTTGAGGACATACACGGTCTTGCAGGAATAGTAGAGCTGACTGCAGCCTGGCGCGGCGCCCGGCAGGATGACCAGGCCGTCGATCGAGACGTTGGCGCAGTCCGCGATTTTCGCGCGTTCGGCGTTGTCGTCTGTGCAGCCGCCCAGGCAGTCGATGGTCACGCGCTCCAGGATCACCTCTCCCGCGCACTGCAACACCGCCAGGAAGATGGTCTTGGAGTTCGCGGCGAACGTCATGCCGGAGATGCCCGCCCGCTTACCGGCGCCGACTCCCGAGATGGTCACCGGACTGGTCCCGCTCGGCGCCACGGACCGCACGGTGAACGATCCGGCCGCGGCGCGCACGATGATGCCCTTCGACAGCGTGAAGGGCGCGTACGTCCCGGGCTGGACCAGGATGACGTCGCCGTCCGCGCCCGCGAAAATCGCCGCCTGGATCTGGGTGAAGTCGCCGCCGCCGCCGGCGTCCACGATCCAGACCTTGGCTTCGCAGAGTTGCGTGGCAGACAAGGCGCACAACAGGATGAGCAAGCAGATCCTGGCTCTCATGGCGTCTTCTTCCTGGCTTGGGCCCCGCTTGCGGGGCGAACGTCGTTCCTGAGCTGATGATACCTGCGTTTCCCCGGGTGTCGGGCAAGTACACTTTCCCGGGTGCGTCTGCGATCTCCTGCGGCCGCGACGGAAGGACGGGTTTATGCAGCGAGCGATCAGGCTGATCGCCAGGGCGTTGCTCGTGCTGAGCGTTCTGCACAGCGTCTTCTGCCTTCTGGTCGGCTTCGTCCTCTCGGGCGCTCCGGATTCGCCGGGCTACGGGCTCGTGGGAGCTGCCGTTCTCGCCTTGCCGTTTCAGTTGTTCGCCTGGCGGAGCCCGGCGTGGTGTCAGTTCGGGGTGGTCGTGCTGACGTTTCTTCTGATCCGTTTCTGGCGAGAGGCGACACCGGAGTTCGACGTCGGGCTTGAATCCGAGGAAGTGGCGACTCGTTTCCTCGACCAGCTATCCGCCGGCCATCTCGACGCGGCCTACGCGCTCTGCGCCGAGGGCGTTTCGCGCGAGGAACTCGCGACCCTAGTCGAGGCGAAGCGGCTGGACCAGATCCAGAGCTTCAGGCTGGTCAGAAGCGACGACGTCCGTCGTCTGACCACGTGGGTCGAATTCACGGTGATCCAGAAGGCGGCGTCCACGACAGACCAGGAGCCGGAGCGCCTAATTGGCCTGTGGGTCGTGGCTCGGCGTTGGAAGTCGCCGGCCGTCTGCTCGATCGCCTTTGACGGTCAGGAGGAGATCCCTTTCTCCCGGCAGTGAATGGCCGCCGCCGACTCCAGGCGGAGTCGCCGTGCCCGCCCCGGAGTCCGCACACCCCGAACGTGATTCTGGATCAGGCGCCGCGCCCCGCCTCCAGCCGGATCAGGTCGATCGCCTCGTCCAGGCGGTCCTGGTGCGTGCGGAAGCTCAGGACGCAGATGCGCTGGGTGAAGCGGCCCTTGACCCAGGCGCCGCTCATCCACACGCGCTGGTGGGCGAGCACGCGCTCGAGGAGCGCGACGTTGGCGCGGTCCTCGTCCTCGCCCGGACGGGCCTCGTAGCGGAAGGTCACGAGCGACAGGTCGGGCGGCGCGAGCACGCGGATGCGCGGGATCTCCGCGAGGCGCACGGCGGCGCGCTCGGCGAGGTCGAGCTTCTCGTCCAGGCAGGCGCGAAACGCCCGCGCGCCGAAGATCTTCAAGGGCAGCCAGACGCGCAGGCCGCGAAAGTCGCGCGACAGCTCCGGCGAGTACTCGCAGAAGTCCTGCGCGACCGCGTCGTCCTGCAGGGTCGGCAGATACCCGGTCTCGGCCTGGTGGGGGGCGCGGAGATCCGCGCCGTGCCGCACCAGCAGGCAGCCGGTGCCGTAGGGCAGGAACAGCCCCTTGTGCGGATCGACGGTGATCGAGTCGGCGCGCTCGATGCCGTCGAGGCGCTTCTTGCCGCGCTCGGTCAGGAGGAAGAAGCCGCCGTAGGCCGCGTCCACGTGCAGCCAGAGGTTCTCGTCGCGGCAGACCTCCGCGATTCCCGGGAGATCGTCCACCACGCCGGTGTTCGTGGTGCCCGCGCTCGCCACCGCGATGGCGGGCCGGAGCCCCGCGCGCCGGTCGCGGGTCACGGCGTCCCGGAGCGCCGCGGCGTGGAACCTGAGGTCCTCGCCGGTCTCGATCGTGCGCACGCAGTCGCGCGGGAAGCCGATGACGCGCGCCGCCTTCGCCACCGAGTGGTGCGCCTGATCCGAGACGTACACCACGCCGTCCTGGAAGCGTTCGCCGAGCAGCTTGTGGCGCGCGCACACCAGGCCCACCAGGTTGGCGAGCGACCCGCCGCTCGTGAGGATGCCGCGCGCTTCCTCCCCGAAGCCGGCCATGTCCAGGAACCAGCGCAGCACGTTCATCTCGAGGCGCGCGAGGAGCGGCGCGGGCGCGAACATGCCGGTGTAGCGGTTGGTGATGTTGGCGATCAGGTCGGCGATGGCCGCGGGCACGATGCCGCCGCCGGGAATGTAGGCGAGGTAGCCGGGCCCGGCCGTGTTGAACGAGCGCGGCGCGTACTCCCGCACCACCTTGCGCATAAGCTCGCCCGCGTCCGCGCCGTCTTCCGGCAGGGGCTCGATCAGCGCGCGCGCCTCGTCCAGGGCGTTCGCCGCGTTCGCCGCCGGCTGCTCGGGAAGGGCCCGCAGGTGCTCGAGGACGAGGCTGGCCGCCTGGTCGAGCCAGGCGCGCACCGTGACTTCGTCAGGCTCGAGCGGATGGCGCGCGCGGGCCGTGCTGGAGTTCTCGCTCATGCGCCCGAAATGACGCCTTCGCGGACCCTCCGTCAAGGGCCTGCAGCGCGGATCAGCGCGCGGCCACGATGTGGTCGAAGCGCTGATAGGCCTCGAAGCACAGGGTCAGGAGCGCGGTCGCACCCACGCGTCCGAGCGGGTTGCCCTGCGGATCCCAGGATCCCTGCTTGCAGCCGTCCTGCCGCTGGCTCCTCACCACGGCCTCGAGCAGATGGCTCTGCCACGCGTCCCAGTCCGCGCCGCCCATCTGGAACATAGCGTAGGACCCGAAGAACCAGTAGGGGAACTCGGCGGCGCCGGCGGTGCCGTTCTTCTCCCACTCCGGAGGATGCGCTCGCAGGAGCGCGGCAGCCGCGCGCAGCTCGGCGCCTTCTGGATCCGCGCCGAGCAGGATGAGGCCGAGCAGCGCGGCGGCGGCGGGCCGCTCCGGATGAGCCTCGCTGCTCGCCGCGTCGAGCGCCAGGCGCAGCCGCTCCTCGAGGAACCTGCGCGCCTAGTCGAGCGCCGTTGGATCGACCGACAGCCCGAAGTCTCGAGCCGACTTCAGAGCCAGCACGACCCAGCTCGTGAGGACCACGTCCTCGACCCGGTCCGCGCCGTCTCCCATGCGCCAGGCCCCGTCCGGCACGCGCGCCGCGAGCAGGAAGTCGATCCCCTTCTGCGCGGGGTCCTTCAGGAGCGGCCACTTCGCCAGCCCGCAGCACTCGGTCACGGCCAGCGTGGCGATGGCGTGATCGAGCAGGAAGCCGTCCCGGGACTTGCCCTCGCCGAAGCCACCGTTCGCCTGGTCCTGCAGGGACAACAGGTGCCTCGCGGCCACTCGGACCCCGTCCCGGTAGGTGCCCTGCTTCGCCGTGTTTCCCGCTCCGAGGTGCGCGAGGAGGGCCAGTCCGTTCATGCCGGCGTCGCGGCCGACCTCCCCTTCCCCGCCGCATTGGCTCGTGAAGCAGCAGTTGCTGAACCTGCTGCTGGACCAGAAGCCGCGCGGATCCTGATGCCTCCTCAGCCACTCCAGGCTTCGCTCCACGTGCTGCAAGACGCGCACTACCTTCTGGCTCGCCTTGCAGCCGCCCACGCCCAGGACATCGTATTCGCCCCCGTCCATCATTGGCGCGTCGCGGGCGAGCAACTCTCTCACCGTCTCGGGGAGGGCCTCGTCCTTCTCCGTGTCGTCCTCGGAGACGACCTGCTCGTCGAGCTGGACCGCCTGCTCCGCGATGGGGTCCATCCGGGAAACCGGAGATGCGTTGACTCCCACGTCGGCCGCCGCGGGGTCGAGCCCGGCCAGCTCCCGGCGCCGCGCGGTCACCCGTTCCAGCGCCGCGTCCAGAGCCGTGGCGTCGCCCGGCGCGAGGCGCGCCCGGTCCTCGGGCAGGCGCGCGAGAAACGACGTGTACGGGCAGTGCACGCCGGTTTCGAGGGACAGGTCGATCTCCGCCTGGACCAGCTCGTCCTCGGTCGAGTACCGGCCGCGCTCGAGGGCCGCGAAGTAGGCCTCGTCCGAGAGGCCGGCGCGCAGGCGCAAGGCCCTCTCCAGCCAGCCGAGCTTGGCGCGCGCATAGAGGTCGCGCGCGACCGGCTCGCCGCGCGCGGCCGGCGCCTCGGCCTGGCCGAAGTCGACGGATGCGCTGAGAGCGCGCTTCCTTCCGTCCAGGATTCCCTCGACGGTCACGCGCTGCTCGCCCGCGCCGCGCCAGCGGCCCGTGATCACCGCCTGCTCGCCGAGGTAGATGGTGGGAAGCGGCCGCGGCAGCAGGTCGTCCACCACGCGGCCGTCGATGGTGACGCGCAAGCCGGCGACGGCCGGCGAGGACGTGCGCGCCAGGAACGCGCAGAGGCGCGACTCGATCTCGCCCTCCGGCCGGAACACCTCCGCGCTGCCGCCTCCGGCCGCGGCGATGCCCTCGAGCAGGGCGGAGTCCACGTCCGCGCCCACGCCGAAGGCGAAGGCGTGCGGAGCGCCCTCGGCCTGCTGCCGGGCGCACTCGATGATGCGCTCGGGCTGCGTCTCTCCCGCCGTGGGCAGGCCGTCGGTCAAGAACACGGCGAGGCCCACGCGGCCGTCCTCCCGGCCGCCGGCCGAGCAGGCCGCCTGCACCGCGTCGCCGAGAGCGGTGCCGCCGCCGGCCTCGGCGGTCTCGACGAAGCGCCGGAGCGCCGCGAGGTTCTCGCCGGTCGCCGGGACCGGCGCGTCCGCGAAGCGGCTCACCACGTCGCTGAAGAGCAGCACGTTCACGCGGTCCCTCTCCCGCAGGTGCTCGAGCAGCCAGAGCGCGGCGCGCTTCGCCTGCGCGATCTTGGCGCCCTCCATGCTGCCGGACACGTCGAGAGCGAGCGTCACGTCGCGCGGCAGCACCTGGCTCTCGGCGAGCGCGGGCGGCGTGACCAGGGCGGCGAAGAACGCATCCCCGCACGCGGGCCGGAAGACATGCACCGCGAGCGACGGCTCGGGCGTGGCGACCCTGGCGGTCACGACCACGTCCTCGCCGAGGAGCGCGCGCGACTTCTCGAGCGAGGCGTGCGCCTCGTGCTCGGAGACGAGGTGTGTTGCCATGCCCTCGGTGGGGGAGGAGACGTTCTTGATCGGGACCGACGAGCGCACGGCTACGGACACGGTGAGGTCCTGCTCGGTCGAGGCAGCGCCCGCGGCGAGCGCCAGCGGATAGACGTAGCGATACTCGTCGTTCAGGAGCGGCAGGGCCTCGATCCAGGTCAGCTCCACCACGGTCGGCTGGTCCGGCAGCACCGGGAAGACCGAGAGGCGGAAGGCCGAGCGGCCGATCTGCTCCACGAGCGCCGGGTCGCGCTTCTGGCGCACGATGGCGTCGTAGGCGCGACGCGCAATCATGCGCTCGGCGAGGAACCCCTCGAGCCGCTGATCGCCCAGCTCGAGCGCCAGGCCGGTCAAGGCCGCGCCTTCTGGCAGCGGGAAGACGTAGAGCGCCTCGAGCGCCCGGCCGTGGGGGTTCACGAACGTCTGGCGGAGCGTGGTGCGCGCCAGGCCGTCGTGAACCTCGGCCGTGACGCGGTGCGAGCGCACCTGGATGGGAGGGCTGCCGTCCCGCGGAACCAGGAGCCCGGCGCCGAAGGCGCGCTCACAGGCGAGCGCGGTAAGCACGAGACAGACGGAGAGCGGGAACCGCGACCAGGACATGGCATCGGCCTCCTCGATCGACTCGGTTGGGGACTCTTGCGCGGCCCTTCAACTCGTGGCCGCGTTCGCGCGCCTTGCTGCTCCATCCGAACGGACGCCGCCCTTCCCGGTTCACGGACTTGACAGACGAACGCACCGGCGACACTCCACGCGCGGTGCGTACATTCCGTGCTTGATCTGACGGGCGGTGCAGTCATTCCGTGCGATCGCGGGCTCCTGGCCCGCGATCGCCCACGTCCGTCTGGCGCGGACGCTGCGCGCCGCGCCAGACGCCGTGGCTTGATCCGACGGGCGGGGCGCCCGCGGCTCAGCCGCGGCACCGCGCGTCCACGCGACGCCGCGGCTTGATCCGACGGGCGGGGCGCCCGCGGCTCAGCCGCGGCACCGCGCGTGCACGCGCCGTGCATTGATTCCGTGCGATCGCCTACCTCAAGTAAGTTGTCCCGAAGCAAGCTCACCTCGCCCTGAGCATCGAGACGGCGCGCCGGTGGAGCGAGCGGCGTTTCCCCGGATCCCGGGGAAACGGCCGCGATGCTCCCTACGCCAGCCTCCCCTCCGGCTCCGGGGAAACCGCCGCCAGCGCCTCGCGCCCGGCCGCGCCGTGGTATCCTGGAATACACGGTCCGAAGGCGCGGGCGCCTGCCCCCCGGCGTTTCCGGATGCGCAAGACGGACCACGATGAAGAAGAAGAACCCGAGCGCGGGCGCGCGGCGCCGCCGGCTCCTGCCGGCCGCCGTTCTCGCCCTCGCTGTCACGGCGCTCCTGCTCTCTGCCGCCGAGCTGGTGCTGCGCGGCCTGCGCGGCGAACCCGGGCTCTACGCGGGCTATCGCTGGCTTTGCGGCACGCACCTCGTGGACCCGACTTTCTCCGAGTTCCGCGCCAGGCAGGAGGAGATCCAGGAAGAGCGCGCGGCGCAGGGAATGGAGCGGGGCCGCGACCATCCCCTTTTCGGCTGGACCTACAACCCGGGGTTCCACGCCAGCGCCAGCGGCCTCGACATCCGCATCAACTCGCACGCGCTGCGCGGTCCGGAGTTCCCGGAGGAGAAGCCGCCCGGCGAGATCCGCGTGCTGGCGCTCGGCGGATCGACCACGGCCGGCGAGGAGGTCGCCGAGGCGGACACGTATCCCGCGCAGCTTGAGCAGATGCTCCGCGAGCGCTTCCCGGGGAAGAACCTCCGCGTCATCAACGCCGGCGTTCCGTCGTATCACGTGGAGGACTCGTTCCGCCACTACAGCCTGCGCCTGTTCCGCCTGCGCCCGGACTTCGTCACGATCTACCACGGCATCAATGACGTGCGGCTCTACGGCCGCGGCGGGCCGGACATCGCGCCAAAGCAGAACTACTCGGGCCGCGCGCTCTCGCCGTTCGTGTACGAGGGCGACGCGCTTGGCCCGCGCGCGGAATCGGCCTTTCGCTGGCTGCTGGGCGCGTTCGCCGACCGGAGCCAGCTCGTGAGCGGCGTGCGCTCGGTCGTGAAGTCGCTCGAACCCAAGGAGGCGCGCGCGGCAGAGGAGGTCACGCCCGCGGGCATCGCCGCGTTCCAGGCCTACGCCGGCGCTCTCGTGCGGCAGATCCAGGCGAGCAGCGCCGTGCCCGTTCTCGCCACGTTCGCCATTGCCTGGCCCGGCCGCTTCGACGAGCACGACCAGTTGAAGATCGACGAGAGCTTCCGCACGTGGCTCAAGAAGCCAGGCCTTTCGCTCGCCGCCGGCCGGCAGGTGCTCGACCTGCAGAACCGCTTCCTCTTCGAGCTTGCGGCCGAGGAGGGCATCCCCGCCTGCGACGTGGCCGCGGCCGTGCCTGCCGACCGCGAGCACTTCATCGACGTCTGCCACTTGACGCCGCAGGGCAACCGCCGCATCGCCGCGGCCCTGGCCGACACGCTCGCGCCGCTCATAGCCGCGCGGCGGTGACGAGGAGCGCGAGCAGCAGCGCGAGCGCCGCGCCGGCTGCCGCGAGCGCCGGGCCGAGTCCCCGCGGCGAGTACTCGAAGACCACCTGATGCACGCCAGCTTCGAGGAACACGCCGAGCAGGGCGTGGTCGGCGACTCGCAGCTCCGCCTGCTCGCCGTCGACCGTGACCGACCAGCCCGGGTCCCACCCCTCGGCCAGCACCAGCACGCCCGGGAAGCGCGCTTCGAGCGAGATGACGTGCCGGCCGTCCTGGCTCTTCTCGAGGGTGGCCTCCTGCATCGCTCCCCGGGACGGCAGCTCGACCGGAAGCGGACGCTCGACGAGCACGGTCTCGTGGACCGGGAAGGCGCGGTCCGCGAGGCGGCTGAGGCGCTCGGCCGCGTCTTCCACGAGTGCGGCCCCGCCGCAGAGGAAGGCGCGCGGCCCGGCCGTGGGCCGCGCGAGCGCGCCCAACCGGTCCTGCTCATCCTCGAACAGAACCGGCAGCCCCGTGCGCTTTGCCAGGTCGCGATCCGCGTGCACCACCGTGTCCACGTTGAGCAGGTCGAGGAGCGGGTGGGTCAGGCTCGCAAGATCGCGCAGCGGCCGGCCCACGCGCGGATCGACCGGATCGTAGAGCGGGCCCTCGAGGCACGCGACGAGTTCGGCGCCGCGCGCCGGGACCATGGGCAGGATGCCGTGGATCGATCGGATGCCGAAGAGGCCGGCGAGCGAAGACGGCAGAACGTTCGGGGCGGCCGCGAACACGCAGATCCGGCCCGGCCTCTCGGAGAGGCGCGCGAGCGAGGGAGTCCGCGGGTAGTGCTCCTGCTCCGGAGCACGGCGCCGAACTTCCAGGGCGGCCTGGCGCGGCGCTCGAGAATCGCCTGCAGCACGAGTGCGCCCGCCACGGGCCAGCAGGCCGCGACCAAGGCCAGCATGCGCTTGATGTTCCCCATGGCGAGCACGTCGGCCCCGGGCACGAGCCGCATGAGCGCCGGGCCAACGAGGCACGCGGCGAATGCGACGAGCGAGACCAGGACGAGGCGCCGCGCGAACGGTGCGAGCGCGCGGCGAAAGGCCAGCGGCAGCAGCAGGAGCACGAGCACGCCGCAGTAGAAGGCGTTGTACGGGATGCTGTTCTGGATCTCGTCGCCGAGCCAGCGGCGGTGGGGGAGCCAGGCCTCCATGGTCTGCGCCGGCGCGTCCGGCAGGCTGAAGTCCGGAGGATGCCCGAACAGCTCCGGCAGCACCGCGGTGGCGAGCGCGGCCGGGGCCAGGCCGCGCTCGGCCGCGGCCTGGCGCGTCTCTGGCGCCGAGCGGAGCGACGACTCGTAGGCGTCGCCGGAGAGGAGCATCTGCGGCAGGCCGAGCGCCAGGCCGATGAGCAGCGCTGCGGCGAGGACGAACCCAGCGCGCACGTTCCAGAGGGATCGCTGGAGGGTGGCGAAGAGGATCGTGCCGAAAGCGAGCACGAAGGCGACCTGCGGGAAGCCGGAGAGCATCATCAAGCCGGTGGCGAGCGCGCCCTCGCTGATTGCGCGCCGGAAGCGCCCTTGCCGCAGCCACTCCACGGCGAGGACCTGCGCCGGCCACCAGGAGATCGTGTAGACCTCGTGTGGCGACTGCCAGCGGGTGTAGACCCACGCGGAGAGGGCGAACCCGACGGCCCCGGCCGCCGCGGCCGGTGGCGACGCCCCGAAGGCGCGGCAGGCGCGGTAGGCGAGAAGGGCGGCGAGGGCAAAGTGGAACCACAGCATCCAGTCGAGCGCCGTCATCGGATCGAGGGGACGCGTCAGCCAGGTGGCGGGCGAGAAGAAGGGGAAGGGGATGCACGCGACCAGCGGATAGCCAAGCGCCTGCGAGCCGTCCCACCAGGGAAGGCGGCCGCTCTCCTCGATCTGCCGGGCGCGCATCATGCCCGGCAGCACGAACGCGTCCACGTCTGGCGAGATGGGGTTGATGGGTGGAAGCGGCCCGCTCGCGGCTCTGGCCCAAGGGTGCAGGTCGATGCGCGGGTCGTCGCTGGTGAAGGTGCGCGTGCACCGTCCCGCGAAGAGCGGCTGGTAGAGCACGGCGGAGGCCAGCACGGCGCAGGCGAGAGCAGCGAGCGCTGCCTCCCGCCATCCGAGCTGCTGCTGCGGTCGTTCCGAGGAAGGTAGCACCAGACCCCGTCTCCTCCGGCGACCAAGAGGCGGCTATCCTCTGCGCAGTGTAACCGCGCCGCGGTCAGGATCCGCCCTCTTGCGGCTTCGCAGCAGGCATGAAGACAGAACAGCGCGTGATGCTCGGCGTGGACGTGGAGTCGGACTGGGGAAGCGGTTCGCGCTCCGGCATCGAGACGGTGCTGCCGCGCCTGCTGGCGCTGTTTCACGAGTGCGCGGTGCGGGCCACGTTCTTCGTGGTCGGCGAGCTGGCCGCCGCTTTTCGCGAGCAGGTCGATCCAGGCGGTCCCCACGAAGTGGGCTCGCACGGGTTGACCCACGCGCTCCTCGACCGTCTCGATTGGGACGGGGTAATGCGCGAGGTCGTCGGGTCGAAAGAGCGCCTCGAGTCCGCCGGCTACGAGGTCAGGGGCTTCCGCGCGCCGTTCCTGCGGTCGCCTCCCTGGCTCGCGACCATCGTGAGAGACGCCGGCTACGGGTACGACGCGTCCGAAGGCTCCGTCTACCCCGATCCCCGCGTCTTCTTCTCGCGCTCGCGCCGGCCTCGCCGCCAGGACGGCCTGCTCCGGCTGGGCGTGTCCACGCTTCGCGATCGCATCACGCCTGCTTCCCTGACCTACCTCAGGCTCTACCATCCGCTCGGGCTCCGGCTCTTCTCGCCGAGCGCGCACTTCTTTTCCTGCCATCTCCACGAGCTCTTGGAGGCGCGCGGCGGCTGGCAGCGCCTGCCGTCCCCGCTGCGCCGGCTGCATGGGCGAAAGTCCGGGCAAGCGGCCTTTCGCATCCTCGAGACGCTGCTCCGGCGCCCCGGCCTGCGCTTCGTCAGTTGCCGGGAGTTCCTCGACGAGGCGCTCTGAGCGGATCGCGGGCGGCGAGCGTTCCTTCCTCGGCGTACTCCTCGAGCGTGTTCACCGACCACACGTCGTGCCGCGCTCCGTCGAGCGCGTTTCTCACCGAGAGCACGCCCGTCATCATCGCGTGGTCCTGGCTGTTGTAGTTGTGGAGCCCCTTGCGGCCCGCGGGGTAGGCGTTCGCGAGCGCGGCGCCGATCCAGCGCTTGAGGATCTCGCGGTTTCTCCGGTACGCCGCGTCGTAGACGGGATAGGCGTCGAGCGAGCGGTGCACTCGCCCGCCGGCGGCCGCCTTGGCGTGCGACAGGCCGAGGTGTTCCAGCTCTTGCCGGGCGAGGGCCAGGAGGGACGAATCGTCCAGACCGAAGAGGCCGTCGTCGCGCGCGCAGAAGTACTCCATGCCGATCGCGGTGGTGCGGGAGTCGGGGCACATGTCCTCGCTCCAGTTCGCGTAGTTGGTGATGCGCGCGACGCGCACGTCCGGCGCGTGAACGTAGATCCACTGATCGGGGAAGAGGCTCTGCCGCTCGACGATGAGCACGGCCGTGATCAGGTCGCGGTGCCGGAGCGCCTCGCCCGCGGTCAGGACCTCGGGGGGCGGCGGCGGATCGAGGGCGCGAACGAGGTTCCGGAGCGTCATGGTCAGATAGAAGTGCGTGCCCGCGAAGGAGCGGCCGGAGGCGGACTCGACGCACTCGACCCGGCCGGCCCGGTGGCGCACGCGGACCACGGGCTCGCCGGTCTCGATCCGGCCTCCCCGGCGCAGCACGTCGTCGAGCGCCGACTCCCAGAGCTGGCCCGCGCCGAGGCGCGGGTAGAGGAAGCGGTCCACCAGCGACCGAGCGCCTCGCCCGCGGAGAGGCCCCAGCACCGCCTTTCGCAGCATCTCGACGAGAGACAGGCCGCGGATGCGCTGCGCCGCCCAGTCCTTGTCGAGCTCCGCGCACGGGACGCCCCAGACCTTCTCGGTGTAGGTCCTGAAGAACGTCTCGTACAGCTCCCGGCCGAAGCGGTTGACCACCCAGTCCTCGAACGACGCCTCCGGCCGCCGGGGCGAAAGCCGCGCGCCGAGGCAATCGCAGAGGGCGCGCGCCGCCCGCCGCGGGCCGATGCCGCGGAGCGTCTCGCCGAGCGACAGGGGATACGAGTAGAACTTCCCCTCGTAGAAGACGCGCGTGCGGCGCTTCACTTCCATGAGCCCCTCGGGGAGCATCTCGCGCCACATCTCCTGGATCTCGTCGCTCTTGGTGTAGAAGCGGTGCGGGCCGAGGTCATAGCGGTGACCCTGCAGCTCCATGGTCCGCGCCAGGCCGCCGGCCGCCCTCGGGTCCTGCTCGAGGAGCAGAACCTCCTTGTTCCTCCGCGCCAGCAGCCAGGCCGCGGTCAGGCCGGCCGGCCCCGCTCCGACAATGACGTGCCTCTCGCCCACGCGGTCTCCGCGTCCTGCTGCCGGCCGCTCGCGGCCGCGACCCCTTCCCTCGACGACTTCGATCCAGCGCTTGATGCGACGGAGCGACTCTACCGGTGCGACCGTGCCGGGGACAAGTCCTGCCGCCGCGCCAGCCGGGAGCGGCGCCCATGCCGGCCTCCATACCTGGAAGGCAGCAGACGCAGCGCTTTCCCCTTGACTTGCCCGCGCTTCGATCGACACAATCGTGGCCGTAGTGAACGGGTCGCTCCAGGGGTTCGATGGGTCCGGGCATCGCCCGCCGGGAGAGGCGACAGGATGAAGGAGCATCTCGCGTACGACTGGGACGCGGCCGGGGAGCCGGACGGCCTGTCCGTCGTGATCGCGGCCTTGGAGAGCCTCGAGAACGCCCCGGTCATCTCGCAGCGCGATGCCGTCGACCCGGATCGCGTGGCCGACGTGCTGCTGGACGTGGGGCACCGCTTCGACGGCACTCGGCTGCTCTACCTGATGACCGCGCTGCAGCTCGATCGCTTCGACGACCTGGCGTGCGAGATGTGCGCGCGCGAGTACTTGCTGCTCGACGCCGAAGGGCTGGCCGAGGAAGCAGTGGTCGCGGTGTACACGGGCTGGGTGGACGGCACGCGGCGCCAGCCCTTCGGCGACTGGGCGCGGCGCATCGTGCGCCACGTGGTGCGGCGCGCCTGCGTGGACCCGAAGCTCGCGGTCTACTCTCCGCCGGGAGGGGACGCGGCCGAGCGGCTGGTCATGGAGATCCTGGCGGAGAAGGCGAACCGGCTGGACTTCGAGGTGCGGCGAGTCGTCTGGTTCTCGTGGGTGGAGCACATGCGCATCCCGGAGATCGCTCGGGTCACGGGCATGCCCTTCGAGCGCGTGGAGTGGGTCTTGGCCTCGGTGATGGAGGAGACGCAGAAGACGGTGAAGGACCTGCTCGAGGGCAAGTTGCGGCGAGAAAGCGAGGCCCCGGGGGACGACTGGAGCATTGAGGAGAAGGAGGGCGGCCATGGAGCCTGAACCCGTTCCCGTTGCCGCGCGCGACCTGATCTGGCATCTGCCCGAGCTGCTGGAGGGCACGGACCCGGTCCTGGCGCGGCCGCAGGTGCGCGAGTACTTGAAGACCGATCCGGCGGCGGGCGCGTCCATCGAGGCCGTCGCGTTGCTGGCTCAGGCCATGAGCCGCGGCGCGCAGCGCGTTCGCTCCCTGCCGCGGGCGACCCTGCGGCCGCTCACGCGGCCCGTCGAGAAGGCGCGCCGTTTTTTCAAGAAGGAGCTGGTGGACCTGCTCTTCGACGCGGGGCTGGCGGAGTTCGACGAGGCCACCAAGGCGACGGGGCTGGCGTTCGACTCGCACCTCGCGAGCAGGTCCCCACGCTGCGCTGAGGGACTCTCTCGGCCCATCGACGATCTGGCGCGCAGTCTGGAGCTGGACCCTCGGAGCTTCCTGCCCGCGGAGGTCCTTGCCATCCTCGGGAGCGAACGCTGCTCGCACGTGGGTCGACCTTCTCTGGCGCGCGCGGAGCGCCTCATGCGAGCATGCGACGCCACGCTCCCAGGCCTGGACGGAGTTCGTTTCTACCTCGTTCTTGTCCCCCAGCTCCAGGGGACCCCGTCCGACGTATCGGTCTGGCTGGACTACGCGGCATCCTCCCGCACCATGTTCACGACACATGCCGGGCTCGCCCAGGCGGCGCACGCGGCTGTTGTCGCGGGGCGTCCGGATCAGGCCGTGGACCTGAGTCAGCGCGCCCAGCGTCTGTCACCCGGATCCATCTTGGTTCCGTACTTCGTGGCGCTTTACGGAGCGCTCGCCGGCCAGTTGGACGCGCTTCCCTCGCGGGTGGCTGAGTGGTCCAGTTCGATCGGCTCGTCGCGAGCGGTAGTGGATTTGGCCGCGACGCAGGTGCGCTCCGATGCGGCTCTCTGGCTCAGAGTGCGCGACTTGCATAGCGACGCTCTGTTACGCATGGCCGCACGTCTGCCCGCGGCGCTCGCCATGGCATTCGACAAGGTGATGCGATGAAGACCCGACGCTTGCTCGTGGCACTGTGCCTTCTCCTCGCCAGTGATCCCGGCCTTGCCGGTCCACGGGAGCCCGTCGTCGCGGGTCGCGTGGCGACAGTCACGGGGGGTGGGCCTAATCCTACTAGTCCAGGCGGCGGTGCCAGGCCGAGGAGCAAGGACGCGCCCATGCCGCGGCAGCCGTAGGATCCGGCTGTGAGGCCTCGCTCGCGCCTCGCGGGGATCGTTGCGTTGGGTCTGGCCGGGATAGCGGCCGCCGTGCTTCTGCTGCTGCGCGGGGGCCCAGGCGACCCCGAGCCCGTGTCCGAGAGCACGCCCGGCGTGGGGGCGGACGTGTCACTGGACGAGGGCCAGGAGCCGGATGTCGCGGCGCCGGAGGCAGAAGAGAGCCCGGCTCGCGAGGCCGTGCGCCAGGTGCGCGAGATGTGCTTCTTGCTTGGCGGGGAGCCCGCGGCCGCGACCGAGGTCTTCCTGCTGCCTTGGAGCGAGGAGATTCAGCGCGAGGCCGCATCGCAGGTCGGGCTGCGCAAGGACGTCATCGCGGCCGAGGCAGCGCGCCACGTGTCGGACGCCTCGGGCAGGCTCGCGGTGGAGCTGCCCGTGCCCCCGTTCTTCGTCGCCGCGCGCGCGCCAGGGTCCGCGCCGTTCGGCCGCCGCTTCGACTCATGGCCCGAGTCGATCACGCTCGATCTGCCCCTGGAGGAGCGCCTGCGCGGCATCGTCGTGAACACCCTGGGCGGCCCGACGGCGGGCGCGGTCGTTCTGGCGTACCGTGCCTTCCGCGACGAGTCCAACTTCGACGGCGTGACGGATGACGAGCAGCGCTTCGCCGGCATGTTCTTCGAGAGCCGGGTGGCAGTGGGCCTGGACGGCCGCTTCGACCTCGGGGGGCTGCCCGCGGCGCGGATCTACGCCATCGCCTACGCTCAGGGCCTGGCGTCCGATCGCCGTGCCGACTTCGTCTTGCCTTCCGGCGACCTCTGCGAGCTGCTGCTCCGGCCCGCGGTCACGGTGCGGGGCCGGGTGATCGCCGCCGAGTCCGAGCTTCCCATTGCTGGCGCGCAGGTGTCCCTCTACCAGCGCAACGGGCCCGTGGGCATCTTCGAACAGGAGATCACGGTCACGGACCGCGCGGGGCTGTTCGAGCTGCGCGCTGCCTACGTGGGGACGGAGCCCCTGAGCTTCCGCGTGGTGAAGCAGGGCTACGCCGCACTCATGGAGCGGGTCGAACGTTCGGCACTCGCTCGAGGCGAGGGGCTGGTGCTGCGGCTGCTCACCGCGCACCCGGTCGAAGGAACCGTCCGCTCGCAGGCCGGCGAGCCGCTCCCGGACGTGTGGGTCCAGGTCCACGAGGACGTGACGCTCGATCTCATCCACTTCACGAAGTCGGGCGAGGGCGGGCGCTTCCTGCTCGACTTCGTGGCGCCGGGACGGACCTACACGCTGATCGGTTCGGGATACGGCTACTACGTGGAAACGTACGAACGCCTGGACTTGTGCGCGCAGGAGAACCTGGAGATCGTGCTCATGCCGCAGCCGGCGCTGCGCGGCCGCGCGGTGGTTCCTGATTACCCGCTGAGGAACGGACGGGCGCGTCTCGTCCAGGAGGACGAAGCCGGCAACCGTCTCGAGGTCAAGACGGCGGACATCGACGCGGACACCGGGGAGTTCGAGTTCAAGGACCTGGTCACGATGAACTACCTGCTGGACGTGGCGGCGGAAGGGTATGCCCCGGCGCGCGTCGGCCGGGTCGGGATCCTCGACCCTCCGGAGAAGAACGAAGTCGAAATCGCGCTGCAGCGCGGCGCCACGCTGCGCGGCCGCGTGTTCGATCGGGGCACGGGCAAGGCGGTGATCGGCGCCGCGATCGCGCTCGCCGACGTGAATCTCGGAGGCCACGCCCTCGGCGCCCTGCCTCTGGCCGCGGAGAGCACCACGGACGGCGAGGGGAACTACGTCCTGGAGCACGTGCCGACGGGAGCGCCGCTCCAGGTGACCGTGGATCATCCGGACTACGCCCTGGAACATCCGGATCTCCTGGTCGATCAGGGTGGCCTGTTCGCCCGTCTGGACGTTGGCCTGCGTCGCGGCGCAACGGTCACGATGACCATCGCCGACGAGCAGGGAGAGCGTTTCTCCGTGCTGGAAGGCGCGGCCTACAGCCCGGACGGTGCCGCGCGCTACGGCAGAGAGAGCGGTGGGGTGCTCCGCTTCGAGCGTCTACCTCCGGGCAAGACGATTGTGGACGCGGGGATTCCGCCGCAAGTGCGCGAGGATCTCCGGCATCGCCACTTCGTTCGCGAGATGGTGCTCGCGGAGGGAGAGGAGCGGGCCGTCGCGTTTTCCCTCGCGGGCGGAGCGAGGATTCACGGCGTGGCCGGCGGTCCTGGGCTGTGCAACAGGTTCCGTCGGATCAGCATCGCCTCGCGGCCCGTCGAGGGATCTGACACGGCGTTCGACCTCTGGACCGAGCCGGATGAGAAGGGCCGCTACGTGCTTCCCGGCGTGCCCCCGGGCCGGCGCTCCGTGTGGGTCGAGCCCGACGACGTGGGCAGCGGCTTCAAGATCTCCAAGGTCGTGGACGTGACTCCGGGCGCGGACATCGAGCTGGACTTCTACCTCCCGCTCTCCGGCATCGAGGGCGCGGTGACGCGAGCGGATGGATCGACGATCGTGGGCGCGCTCGTCGAGGTGCGGCCGTGGGACCAGGCGAAGGGCGCGCCGGCGGAGAGCGCGGACTTCGAGCGCCAGGAGGCGAAGTCGACCCAGGAGGGCAGGTACTTCCTCGCGGGAGTGAAGCAGGGCACGTATGGCCTTGCGGCCGAAGCGGAGGGCTTCGGCCGCGTGGAGGACGTGGTCACCGTGCCCGATGAGGAGACGGTCCTCCGCCGCGACGTGGTGCTCGAGCCCGAGGCTCTGCTCGAGGTTCTGGCGACCGACCGGGGCGGTGCGCCGCTGGCTGAGGTCGAGTGCTCGGCGCGGCGCGCCGGCGGGTCTTGGTCGGCCGCTCTCCCGGTGCGCAAGGAGTGGCTGCCCGAGCGCCGCGTGTTCTTCGGCGCGGCGAGCGGCGAGTACCTGGTGCGCGCGGCGGCCGAGGGCTTCTTCCCGGCCGAGGTCCAGGCGTCTTGCCGCTCCGGGCAGACCACGAACCTGACGATCGCGCTGCGCCGCCGGGGCGTGCTGCGCGTGAAGGTCATCACCGCGGCGGGCGCACCGGCACGATCCATGCCGCTCGAGGTCATCGACGTCGAGACCGGGACCTCCGCCGGCGCGTGGCTCGCCGCGGGTCTGGTGACGAGCACGCCGTCCTCGGCCGTTACGGACGAGAAGGGGGAGCTGCGTCTGGACGGCCTGCCGGAGGGGCAGTTCCGCGTGAGCGGGCTGGGCGTGACCGTGACCGCGCGCGTGGCCGCGGGCGAGGAGGCCGGCCAGGTGACGCTGATGCTGCCGCAGTGACGGCCCGCGCGCGGCCGGCGACTTGCTACTTCCCGGCCGGCTCGCCCAGGAGCGTGCGGATCTCGGCGATGCGCTTCAGGAACTCCTGCGCCTGTGCGCTGTCCGGGTTGGCCTCGGCCAGCTTGAGGAACGCGCTCTCGGCGCCGTCGAGATCGCCGGAGAAGAACGAGACGTAGCCGAGCAGGAAGCGGGCGTCGGCGTCGGTGGGGTTCGCGTCCGTAAACACGCGGAGAGCGATGGTGTGCTCGGCCAGGTCATCCGGCCGGCCGTAGAGTTCATGCAGGGACGCGCCCGCCGCCGGCCACTCGGGCATGACCTCCATGCCGCGGCGGATGAAGAAGGCCGCATACTGGTACTCGCCCAGGGCGAAGAGCGCGTGCGCCAGCGCGAACTTGGGGATGGCGTTGTGCGCCTCGGCGAGCATGGCTCGCCGGAACAGGTCGGCCGCGCCGCGGTAGTCGCCCGACTTGAACTTGGCCGCGCCTTGTTCCAGGCAGGCCACGGCGTTCTCGTCTTCGCCCAGCTCGCGCAGCTCCTCCCCGAGGCGTGCGGGGATTTCCGGCTCCGCCGCGGGCTCGGGAGCTGCCGCGGGCTCGGCATAGGTCGGGTAGTAGACCACGGTCTCGGAGTAAGACGGAACCGCGACCGGCTGGTAGCTCACGTACGCCGGATAGGCGTAGTGGTTCCAGATCGGGTAGTAGCCGAACCAGAAGTGCCACCAGAAGTAGTCGTGGAAGTAGTGGTGGTGGCCGTGGAACAGGTAGTGGTGGTGGTAGTAGGGGTAGTGCCAGAAGCAGTCGAAGACGCCGCCGACCAGGCCCCAGGCCAGGTAGTCCTCCCAGTCCCAGTCGTCGTAGTCCACGTCCACGTCGACGTCCACGTCGACGTCGCCGTCATCCACGTCGACATCGACGTCCACGTCCACGTCCTGCGGAACGGCGTCGATGTCCTCCTTGAGGCGGGCGTTCGTGTCCGGCCCGTCCGCGAGCTGGCCGCGGATCTGGTCGCGCAGCGCGTCGTTCCGGTGCAACCTCGCGCTGGTCGCGTTCCGGCCGGTGTTCAGGGAGACCGGCGATGCCGCCCGGGCAATCGTCGCGTCCCGGCCGCCGAGGGTCGTGGCGCTGCCGGCCGAGCGGAAGGCCGAGGGCTCCATGCGCGTGCCCAGGCCCGACGAGGTGATGGTGCGCGGGGTCGAGGAGCGCGAACGCGTGAACGAGTCGACGCTCATGGAGCGGCCGAGGTGGCTCGGCGAAATCGTGTCGGTCGAGGAGAAGCCCGAGCGCGTGCCTCTCACGAGCGTGCCGGAAGAGCGCAGCCCGTCCGAAGAGGAGCGCGTGAAGGTCCTGGTCGAGGAGCGGGGCGCGCTGGTCAGAGAGCCGCTGCTCCGGTCGCGGAACACCCTGTTCGAGCGGAAGGACGGTGTGCTGTCGCTGCCGAACGAGCGGCTGCTCGAACCGAAGGACCGGCTGCTGCCGCCGAACGAACGGGTGCTGCCACCGAAGGACCGGCTGCTGCCGCCGAATGAGCGGGTGCTGCCGCCGAAGGACCGGCTGCCGCCGCCGAACGAACGGTTGCTGCCGCCGAAGGACCGGCTGCTCGAGCCGAACGAGCGGCTGCTGCCTCCGAAGGAGCGGCTGCTCGACCCAAAGGACCTGCTGCTGCCGCCAAACGATCGGCTGCCGCCGCCGAAGGACCGGCTGCTCGACCCGAACGACCGGCTGCCGGAGGAGACCCCGCCGCCGCCCGAGCGGCCGCCGCGCGAGCCCGCGTCGAGCAGCGTGACCGGAACCGCCACGGCGCCGACGAGCAGCACTGCCAGCAGAGTTCCCCTGCGGCCAGGAAGGATGGAACGTGCGATCATGCGCATGGGGGGCCTCCTCGTCACGGACGGGTGACGGCCACGCCAGACCAGCGGAGAGGTGCATTCTAGCCCAAGGACAGCGGGGTGCGCCAGCGGCGCAGCGATCACGCGGCCAGCCGCGCAGACCCCGGCGCGGATGAACCCGGCGTGGGGAGAAGTCCTCACCGCTTGCCCGTTCAACGACCCGCCGGTGCGGACGGCCGCGGCGTCAGGTCTCGCCCACCTCCCTGCACGCGAAGTCGATGAGCCAGTCGGCGATGTAGTAGCCGCTTTCTCGGATGGCCCGGAGCAGGGGCCCGACTGCTGACACGAGCTCGTGCCTGCGGGCTGAGACCACCGTACCGACCACGCCCCGGACGCGCAGACCATACGCGAGGACCGCCACCCGTCGCGCCCTCAGGTCGTCGATCAGGAGCAGGCTGGCGCCCCGCCGGGAGGCGAGGGTGATGGCTTCGGCCTCTCCAGCACCGAAATCCTCGGAGAGGAGCGAATCCGGGGGCCGTTCCAGCTGAACGCGCTCGACCCAGTCCGCGGCCCTCAGCTCCCTCGATCCCGGGAGGCTCTCACCCTGGATGACGGTTTCGCGCCAGACGGCATCGGGAACCAGGAGTCTGCCGTACAACTTCGCAAGGAGATCCAGTCGCCCAACAACCGCGAGAGCGATGATGGGCCCGGTGTTGGACACGACGGGCCCGCGCTCAGTCATCAGCGCACTCCCGCGCGGCCTCGTCGCGGTCGATGTTGACCACGGAAACGCCCATCCGGCTCGCTCGTCCCAGGAAGTCGACCCGGCTGATCCCGCAGAGCACGGCGGCCTTTCCCGACGAGACCCTGCCCAGTTCGAAGAGTTTCAGAGCGAGCAGGAACTTCGCCTCCCGCACGAACTCGTCCCGGGAAAGTCCGGTGGAGAGCAGCACGCTCTCCGGCAACTCGATCGTGAGCGGCGGCATGACCTGATCACCTCTCGCGCAGGGAACTCGACAGAAGCGGACTTCATGTTACACGAGGCTGCGGCAACCGAACACCCATCGTCCCGGCCTGGGGCGCGGCCGGCTCCCCTCCCCCTCAGTCCGCGGACGACGTGTGGTCAAGCACGATCCGCCACTCGTCGCCGATCCGACGGAAGAGCAGCGTGAACCTGCCCTTGGGCTGATCTTCCGGCCGTTCCAGGAGCCATGCGCCCGTGACCACGGCCGCGTCCTCGGCCAGCACGCGCACCTCGAGGTCGGAGAACGAGAGCTTGCCCATGCGGCCGGGCTCGCCGTAGGCCGCGTGGTAGCCGTCCCGGGTCTCCTGCCAGCCCCGGCGCACCTTGTCCCCGGACACGAACACCAGCTCGGGCGAACGCAGGTAGCCCTTCATGTACTCGTCGATGAGCCCGGCGTTCCAGGCGCGCTCCTGCTCGGCGAGCACGCCGCGCACCGCCTCCTCGGCCCGTGTGAACTCGGCCACGGTGAGCCCGGACGGTCCCTGCGTGCAGGCGAGGAACGGCAGAACGAAAAGGCAGCGGAGGGGCGCTATCATGGCGGGGACGACTCCTGTAGCGGTCGCCGTGGCCGGCTGGCAGTGCGCCATATTATGACTCCGCGGGAGAGGATGCCCGCCGCATGCGGAAGGAGAGCGACGTGATGCGACCGGCCATCGCCCTGGACATCGAGACCGTCGGAGTCGGCTGGGACGAGCTGGACGAGCCGACGCGGACCTACCTGGTCACGCGCGCCGCGCGCAAGATGGGGCGCGAGGGCATCACCGACGGCAGCGCCGAGGCCCTGGCGCGCGAGGCCCTGGGGCTCTCGCCCGGCACGGGCAGGGTCGTCGCCATCGGCCTGGTGAACCTGGAATCGGAGCAGGGCGCGCTGCTCTACGAGGGCACGGAAGGGTGGCTCGCGACCGAGCCCAACGCCACGCGCCTCTTCCGCGGCCCGGAAGCGGCCATCCTGCGCGAGTTCTGGCAGCTGCTCGAGCGCTACGGCCGGATCGTGACCTACAACGGCCGCGGCTTCGACCTGCCCTACGTGTACCTCCGCTCCGCCCTGCACGGCATCCGCCCGAGCCGCCAGGTGCTCGGCAACCGCTACTCCATCGCCGAGCACTGCGACCTGGCCGAGGTGCTGACCTTCTTCGGCGCCGCGCAGGAGCGCTTCTCGCTCGACTACTGGTGCCGCCGCTTCGGGATCACGTCGCCCAAGGCCGAGGGCCTGGACGGGTCCCAGGTGAACGCCTTCTACCGGGACGGCAGGATCGAGGAGATCGCCGAGTACTGCCTGCGGGACGCGGCCGCGACCGCCAAGCTCTACCGCGCCCTGGAAGGCACGCTCATCGACCTGCAGGGCAAGCGCGCCTGAGCGCCGCCCCCCGGGGGGCGCGGTCAGCCGCGCGGGTCAGTGGCGGCGCTGGACGTAGTCCTGGAGGATGGCCTCGTGATCGAAGGCCAGCTCCGGGAGCTGGTCGAGGGGGAAGGCGCGCGCCGTCTTGGCGTCGTCGCCGCCCTTGGGCTCGCCGTCGGCCGTGGCCAGGAAGACCACGCTCACCGTGTGACCGCGCGGATCGCGCTCGGGATCGGAGTAGGCGTGGAACTGGCGCCCCAGGGTGACGTCGAGGCTGGTCTCCTCCTTGGCCTCGCGCACCGCGGCCTGCTCCAAGGTCTCGCCCCACTCCACGAAGCCGCCGGGCAGCGCCCAGCCGAGAGGCTCGTACTTGCGCTCGACCAGGACGACCCCGTCCGCGACCTGGATGATGAGGTCGACGGTCAGGCGCGGCTGGCGCTGTTCATTCATGTGGCGTGCTCCGCGGGAAGCGAATGCGCCACTTTACGCGTCGCTGCGCGGCGCCGCCAGCCCCTGCGCAGCCCTAGCGCGCGACCGGCTCCTTGTACTCGGGGCGCGGCCGCGGCGGGTCGCGCTCGAGCGCGGCCAGAGCCAGCTCCACCGCCTTCTCGAGCTGCGGATCGCGGCCGGCGATGACCTCCTTCGGCCACTCGATGACCTCGTAGTCCGGGGCCACGCCGATGTTCTCGACCGCCCACTCGCCGTTCTCGTCCATCACGCCGAAGTTCGCCGCGGTGACGAACCCGCCGTCCATGAGCGCGGGGTAGCCGGAGATGCCGACCAGGCCGCCCCAGGTGCGCGTGCCCACGAGCGGTCCGACGCCCTCCTTCTGGAAGGCCCACGGCATCCAGTCGCCGCCCGAGCCCGCCGACTCGTTGATGATCATGACCTTCGGCCCTTCGATCGTGCCGAAGGGGGTCTGGCCGACCCACCTCTCGCGGTTCATCCAGTAGGAGATCACGTTGCGCGAGAGGATGTCGATCACGTAGTCCGCGGCCTGGCCGCCGCCGTTGTAGCGCTCGTCCAGGATCACGCCCTGCTTGCCGAGCTGGCTGAAGAAGTCGCGGTCGAAGGCGGCCATGCCGCCGCCCGCCGTATCCGGCATGTAGATGTAGGCCAGCCGTCCGCCGGACAGCTCGCTCACGCGCTGGCGGTTCGACTCGATCCAGGAAAGGTGGCGCAGGCCGAACTCGTCCCCGATCGGCACCACCGTCATGGTGCGCGCGTCGTTGCCGTCGGGCTTCGAGGCGAGCGTGATTTCCACCTGCCGGCCCGCGGTGTTCTCGAAGGCGCGGAAGATGTTCTCGTCCGCCATGACCGGCCGGCCGTTCACGGTGATCAAGTAGTCGCCGGCGCGTGCGTCCACGCCCGGGCCGGTCAAGGGCGCGCGCAGCCCGGGGTTCCAGTTCTGCCCGCGGTAGATCCGGGTGATGCGGTAGCGCTGCCGGTCGACCTCGTAGTCGCAGCCGAGCAGGCCGACGGAGACGCCGCCCGGCGGGCCCGGCATCTCGCCGCCGCCGCAGTACTCGTGGCCGCAGCACAGCTCGCCGATCATCTCGGAGACGAGCACGTTCAGGTCGGCGCGGTGCTTGACGTGCGGTAGGAAGGCGGACCAGCGCCGCCATATCGCCGGCCAGTCGACGTGGTGCATGTTCGGGTCGTAGAAGTAGTCGCGCTCGATGCGCCACGCCTCGCGCAGGATCTGCGGCCACTCCTCGGCCGGCTCGACGCGCACCGTCACCCCGCCGATGTTCAGGCCCTTGGCGTCCTGGCCCGAGGCGTTTCGGATCGACCAGCCGCCCCCCTCGCTGGTGAGCAGCCACTGGCCGTCCCCGGACACGCGGAAGCCGTTGATCCCGCCAGCCAGCGTGTTGCTCTTGCGCGAGTCGAAGTCGAAGCTCTTGAGTTCGGGCCCGCCCCCGCGCGGCGCCTGGATGAAGAGCAGCTTGTCCTTGCTGCAGGCCAGGTTGTAGTAGATGCCGGAACCGAGCGGCAGGGCCAGGATCCGCTGGTCGAGGCCCTCGAGGTCGATGGAGGGCTTCTCCTCCTTCTTCTCTTCCTCTTTCTTCTCCTCGGGCTTGGGCGCCTCCTCTTTCTTCTCCGCGGCCGGAGCCTCTCCCTCGGCCTTCTTCTCGCCCTCCTGGGGCGCTTTCTCCTCTGCCGCGGCCGCGCCTTCCCCGCCGTCTTCCTTCTTCTCGTCCTTCTTGTCCTCCTCCTTCTTGTCCTTGTCGGGCTTGTCCTTCTCGTCCTTCTTCTTCGTTGGCCGCGCCGAAGTCGTCCGTGAGCGAGGTGGTGGTGCGGGTCGCCAGCTCGTAGAGGGAGATGTGGTCGTAGAGAGTGCGCAGGTTGCGGTTCTCGTAGGCGATCCACTTGGAATCGGGCGACCACACGGCCGTGGGCCGCACCACGCCGAGGGAGCCCTGCACGCTGCCGAATTCGGTCAGCACGCCGCTCTCGAGCGTGACTAGGCCCAAGCGGTTCCCCTTGTCCGTGAACAGGATGTGCTTGCCGTCCGGGCTCCAGACCGGGTCGTAGAAGAAGCCGCCGTCGCCGAGGTCGTAGCTGCGGGCGGGCTTTCGGCCGCGCGCGTCTCCCACCATGAGCTGGTACTCGCCGCTCGCGTCCGAGAGCCATGCGACCTGCTCGCCGTCCGGCGACCAGACCGGGCTGCGCTCGTGCACCCCGGGCGAGTTGGTGAGGTTGCGCGGGTCGCCGTGCTCGCGCGGCACGGTGATGATCTCGCCGCGCGCCTCGAAGACCGCGCGCTTGCCGTTCGGCGCCACGTCCGCCGCGCGCACCGCGCCGCCCACCGCCTGCCAGCGCGGCAGGGCGGCCAGGTCGTCGGCGCGGATCCGGATGGCGAGGCGCTCCGAGGTGCGTCGTTCCGGGTCGTAGAGGTGCAGCGACCCGGCCTGCTCGAAGACGATCACGCCTCCGCCGGCGCTCATGGAGCGGATGTCGAAATCGGTGAAGTAGGTGAGCTGCTCGGCCTTGCCCGAGCCGGGCGCGTAGCGCCACAAGTTCATGTGGTCGTCGCGGTCCGAGGCGAAGTAGACCTGGCCGTCGAGCCAGCAGGGGAAGGTGTCGGTAGCGTGCGCGTGGGGGATCTCCTCGACCTCGTGCGTCGCGGGGTCGTAGATCCAGACGGGCGGGACCGTGCCGCCGCGATGCCGCTTCCAGGTGCGGAAGGCGTCGCGGATGGGGGTGTAGGCGATGCGCGAGGCGTCCGCGTTGTAGGCCGCGTGGTTGGCCTTGGGGATCTCGAGCATGGCGGGCGTGGAGCCGCCGTCGGTTTCTGCCAGGAAGAGGCGCGGTGCCGGCGCGCCCGAGGCGCGCATGCTGCGGAACAGCACGCGCTTGCCGTCCGGATGCCAGCCGAGCACGCGGTCCTCCCCAGGGTGCCAGGTCAGGCGGCGCGGCGCCCCGCCCTCGACCGGCACGACGTAGACGTCGGTGTTGCCTTCGTACTGGCCGGAGAAGGCGATGTGGAGTCCGTCGGGGCTGAAGCGCGGCGCGACCTCGGCGCCGGAGCTGCTCGTGAGCCGGCGCGCTTCGCCTCCCCTGCGCGGGGCGACCCAGATGTCCGCGGCGTAGACGAAGGCCACATGCTCGCGCGAGACCGAGGGGTCCTGGAGCAAGAGGGTCTCCTCGTCGGGCCGCGCGCGCGCGGTTTGCAGGGCGAGGCACAGGAGGAAGGCAACGGCGCAGGCGGCGCGCCACGGGGACGGGCGGGCTGCGGTCATGGGCGGCTCCTCAGTGGTTCGCGAGAGGGCGGCGAGTCCGGCAATCTACCTCGGCCGGTCGGGTCGAGCCATCGCGGGGCAATCCTTACTGGAGCGGGGAGGCCCCTGTTGGGAGGAAATCCCCGTCTCGCGGCTGGCGGCGGCTCTGCGGCGCCGCCGCCCTGTGCTACTTTCGTAAGATCATGGCTGGAGAAGAGCGTTTCGCCGGCGCCGCCGTGACCGCGGAGCTGCTGCGGAAGTACGACCGGCCCGGGCCGCGCTACACCTCGTATCCCACGGTGCCGGTGTGGAGCGGCAGCTTCGGCCCCGCGGATTACGAACGCCGCCTGCAGCGCGCCGGGCGCGAGGCCCGGGATCTGCCCTTCTCCCTGTACGTGCACGTCCCCTTCTGCGCCTCGCTCTGCTTCTACTGCGCGTGCAACGTGGTCGTCACCCGCAGGCGCGAGGTGGTGGCGCCGTACCTCGCGCACGTGGAGCGCGAGATCGAGCTGGTCTCCGCCCGGATCGGCGAACGGCGCACGGCCACGCAGCTCCACCTGGGCGGCGGCACGCCCACTTACCTTGCGCCGGCCGAACTGCGCCGCCTGGTTTCGGCGCTCCGCGCGCGCTTCCAGATCCTGCCAGGCGCCGAGATGGCAATCGAGGTCGACCCGCGCGTCACCACGCGCGCGCACCTGGAGGCGCTGTCTTCCCTCGGCTTCAACCGCGTCTCGCTCGGCGTCCAGGACTTCTCGCCGCGCGTGCAGCGCGCGGTGAACCGCCGCCAAAGCGAGGAAGAGACGCGCGCCGCGGCCGACACGGCGCGCGCGCTCGGCTTCGCCTCGGTCAACGTCGACCTCATGTACGGGCTGCCGGAGCAGACCGAGGAGGACTTCGCGCGCACGCTCGACGTGGTCCTCGACCTGCGGCCTGATCGCGTGGCGCTCTTCTCCTACGCCCACCTGCCGTGGCTCAAGCCGGCACAGGCCTCGTTCGAGCGCAAGGGATACGACCTGCCCGGGGCGGAGCGCAAGTTCGCCATCTTCCGCGCCGCCCACGACCGCTTCCTGAGCGCGGGCTACGGCCAGATCGGCATGGACCACTTCGCCCTGGCCGAGGACGAGCTGGCGCGCGCGCGCGACGGCGGCTACCTCTTCCGCAACTTCCAGGGCTACACCGTGCGGCCCGCGCCCGACTCGCTCGCTTTCGGCGTCACCGGCATCTCGGACGTGGCCGGCTGCTACGCGCAGAGCGCGCGGCAGCTCGAGGAGTACTACCGCTTCCTGGACAACGGGTCGCTGCCGGTGGTGCGCGGCTGCGAGGTGACCGCCGAGGACGCGCTGCGGCGCGACGTGATCCTGGGCCTCCTCTGCAACTTCACGCTCGACCTGGGGAAGATCGAGGAGCGGCACCGCATCGCCTTCGCCGAGCACTTCGCCGCCGAGCTGGCGCAGCTCCGGGACTTCGCGGCCGACGGGCTGGTCAAGCTCTCCGCGCGCGCCATCGACGTCACGCCGCTCGGGCGCTTCTTCATCCGCAACGTGTGCATGGTCTTCGACGCCCGCCTGCCGCGCGCGGGCGACAGGCCGCTCTTTTCTCGCACCGTGTGAACGAACGGCGCCTGGCCCCCTTCGCCGCGGGTCAGTTCCCGCCGCTGCCCAGCTCCGCGAGCACCTCGCTGTCGAGGCCCCAGGTCAGTGTGCTGTCGTACGGGTCCATGTCGATGGCCAGGAGCTGGTACTTCTTGCCCGTGTCCTTGGAGTCGCCGTCCGCGAGCTTGCGGTAGGCCTCGCCCAGATGGCGGTACATGTGCGGGTTCATGGGATCGAGCTGGATCCCCTTCTGCAGGACCTCGATCGCCTCCTTGGCCTTGTCGTCCTCGATGAGCAGCTCGCCATAGCCCAGGTAGGTGCTCGGGTTGGTGGTGTACCCCTCGATCGCCTTCTTGAAGAACACGCCCGCGCGGACGTTGCGGTCCCAGCGCTTGCAGAACATGGCGGCCGCGTGGTAGCCGCGCGCCGACTCCACCTTCATCGAACGGATGTAGTCGTACCACTCCTTCTCGTAGGCATCGAGGTCCTGGACGCCGAGCGTCTTCTTGAACTGATCGATGGCGAAGTCGCGCTTCACCCACATGAAGTTCGGGTTGCGCGGGTTGGCCTCGCGTTCGGCCGTGCCCCGCGCCAGCTTGTCGACGTAGGCCTTGAACTTCGGCCGGGTCTTGGCGTTCTCCATGAGCTTGTGGCAGAGCGACCAGGCCCAGGCGTACTTGATGCCGTCCTGGAACACGCTGTCGCGCAGCAGCCCTTCCAGGTCCTGGTTCTCGCCGCCGTCCATCTCGTCCATGAGTATGACCAGGCGCCCTTCCTGCTGGTGTCCGAGCGACATCTGCTTGGTGGTCGGATCCCACTGGCTGGCGCCGTAGTACTCGGCCATGCCCTCCTCGATCCAGGGCTCGAGCTGCCAGTTGTCCTTCGTGTGCAGGAAGAAGAGGTAGTGGTTCAGCTCGTGGAAGAGCACGTCGAGGGTGAGGCGCTCGTCCTGGCGCTCGTAGAAGAAGTTCAGCTCGATTGGGTCGACGAAGCGGAAGTAGCCCAGGACGTTCTCGCTCACGTTGCCGATCCGCGTGAAGTCCTCGCGCTTGTTGTAGAAGCAGACCTTGAGCTTCTTGCCCTTGGGCTGCTGCACCTTCCACTCCTTGGCGAAGGTGTCGTAGTAGACCTCGAACATGTCCATGTACTGGCGGCCGACGTCCAGCGGCACGGTGAACTCGAAGGAGAAGTGCTTGGTGTCCTGCTGGTAGCGGTCGCGCCACTCCTGGTGCTTCCTGTACTCGTCGAGCTGCGCGCGCCGCTCCTGCTGCTGCTTCTCGACGAGCTGGTCGCGCCGCGCCTTGGGGATCCACTTGCCCTCGAACGGCACCAGGCCCAGGGCGAGCTTCTCGGCCTCCTCGGGGGTCCGCGCCTCGACGCTGCCTCCTCCCTCGGCGCAGAAGAAGTCCTGCACCAGCTCCTTCGCGACGATGACCGAACCGTGCGGATAGACCACCTCGAAGTCCTTCTCGCGCTCGATGAGCTTGGGGACCTCGTAGTAGCGCCCGTCCTTGAAGAAGAGCGAGTCGCCCGCCGCGCTGGCCGCGGCGGCGCACACAAGAAACAGCGTGCTCAGGGTCGTTCGCGCGCGCATGACTCGTCCCTCCGTCACTTCGTGCGGCCTTCGGCGTACTTGCCCCACGAGCTGTCCAGGCTGTTCCAGTCCCCGTCGTCCCAGTCCTTGAAGGTGAGCTGGAAGGCGTCCTCGAGCAGGCGCTCGGCGACCTTCTCGTAGGCCTGGTCGCGTCGCTTGCGGTACTCCTCGTCCTCGGCCTTGAGCCGCTCCTCGTCGGACATGCCGGCGCCGCTCTTGGCCCCCGACTCCTTCCTGTCCTTCTCCAGGTCGGCCTCGACCTTCTGCACCAGGTCGTAGAGGTTGCCGATGTAGTGGGTCACGAGGGACGCGGTCTTCTTGTTCTTGCTGCCTGGACCCTCGATGAGGTAGCGCACCACCGAGGCGCACTGCGCCTGGGTGAAGCGCCCGAGCTGGCCCTGCCACAGCTCGTCTGGCGTGGTCGTGATCAGGGTCTTGACGGGCTTGATCGGCGCCAGCGCCGGGTTCGATCCCTCGAACTTCCGCTGCTCGAGCATGGCATCGTTCAGCGCGTCCTCTTCCCACTGCTCGGGATTGAAGACGAGCTTGGAGCCTTTCAGCACCCCGTTGTTCACGTACTCCTGCAGGCCCCACGAGAGCCAGCGCGGCATCCTGTCCCAGAGCTGGTCGTTCTTGCCCTCCAAGAAGTTGCAGGTGATGTCCGTTGACAGGCCGCGGAACTCGGAAATCCAGCCGACGCTCTCGGGCTTGGCGAACTCGATCTCGCGCACCGTGCCCGGGACCAAGAGGATCAGGCGCGCACCCGTGGGGATGTCCGCCTCCTTCTCGTACACGCGGATGATCATGGATTGGACCTGCCCCGAGCCGACCGTGCCGAAGTGCGCCTCCATCCAGTCGCAGACCGCCTCGGCGTGCTGGCCCACTTCCTTGGCGTACTTCGGCGGGCAGGCGTGGGCGATGAGGAAGTGCTCGGTCTCGAAGCTGCGCCAGCCCGCGGGCAGGGCGTCGATGCACTTCTTGAAAGCGTCTTCCTTCTGCTTCTTGCGCCGGGCGAGCAGCTCCTCGGCCGAGAGCTTGTCCTCGTCGACGTCGTCGCCGAGATCCAGGTCCACGGAGGCGCTGTCCGTGTCCTTGAGCTTGAGGCCGGCCTTGTCGAGCAGCTTGAAGCTGTTGAAGGTCTTCTTGAACTCCGCCGTCAGCTCCTCGAAGTGCTGCTCGGTGCAGCTGCACACGATGGCGAACTCGCCGTTCGGCACCTTGAAGGCGCAGGCCATCCAGCGCTGCGGGATGTTGGTGCCCTTCTCGAACTTCATTTCATAAATGGTGGCGTCGAAGCCCGCGATCTTGGCCGGCTTCTCGCCGTCGAAGAAGAAGCCGGTGATCTGGTCCGAGGCGTACTCCTTGAAGTTCCGGTACAGGCGGCCGTTGATGAGCCAGCTCACCCGCGTCTTGCCTTCCTCGTTCGCACCCTTCTGGCTCTCCTCCTGCGCCTTGGCCACGTCCGCGGCCGAGCGCTCGGGGAAGAAGTAGGTGGCCATGTGCCGGTGGAACGTCCAACCGATCTTGCTCGGCAGCGCCTTGGTGCACTTGAAGGTGTCGACCAAGTAGTAGTCGAGGATCAGCCCGGCGAGGTCGCCCGCGTCCGGCGTCACCTCGAAGTCATCCGGGAGCGAGATGCGGTAGCCGATCTTTTCGTTCACGTGGGCGCCGGCGGCCAGAGCCGGGGCGGCCAGGAACGCGCACAGCAGAGCCGCGCGCCCAGCCAGGCGGATGGTCTTGTTCATGCATGTCATGGAGAACTCCCTCTTCCTTTCCAACCCTTTCACCAATGTTCCTTCCTCGTTCGGCGCGGCCGATCCCCGGCACGGCGCCAAGGGGGAGGACGCCTGCCGTTGAAGACCGGCCTTCCGCCGCCGGGTTCCGCGGACTACTGTAGCCGAAGCCGGGCGGGCCGCGATAGACCGGATTTTCGCCGCCGGCAGCGCCCGCCTGGTCCTTCGCGCCGGGCCCGGGGGACGCGTTCCCCCTTTGATGGCTCGGGTCGCGGGTCTTTGCGTTGATTTTCAAGAAAAAGCGAACGGCGGGGGGCGCGCGGCGGCGTCCGGGCCTGCTGCTGCTCGCGCACCGCGGCCGTGGCCGTGCCCGTGGCCGGCCTGGCGCTGGCCGGCGCGCTCTGGGAGAGCGGCCGGGTCACGCTGCCCCTGCCCCGCGCGCGGCCCGCGGCCCTGCCCGCGCCCGAGCAGGCGCGCCGCGCCGGCGACGACTACCTCGTGGTGACGCGGCGGAACGTCGCCAACCTGGAAGCCGCGCTGGCGCGAAACAACAAGTAGGGTCGAGGCGGCCGGGGCGCCGCTTTCCCGGACGGCCGCATCCTGGCGGCGCATATGATGTCCGTCCCGCCGGCGCGCGCCGGCTTGCACCACGGAGATCGACCCAGATGCGTTGTCTGCCGCTTGCGTTCTGCTGCCTCGCCTTGGGCTGCGCCGCCTACTGTCCGCCGCGCGAGGTCGCCGCCACCCTGAACCAGGCGGTGCACGCCGCGCAGATCCAGATCGAGCGCGAGAACCCCCTGGCGGCGGCGCAGCTCGTCGAGGCGGTGCTGCGCATCGACCCCGAACACGCGAGCGCCCGGCAGGTGAAGGAGTCGATCTCCTCGCCGCAGGTCGAGTTCCTGTTCGAGCAGAGCCCGATCGGCTCGAACCGCGCGCGCCGCGTGCCGATCGAGCGCTCGCTCGGCGCGCGCATCGGCCTCTACCTGCCGGACCGGCTGCTCGACCTGCTGGACGTGCTCTCCTTCGACGTGCACCTCGGCCTGGGCGTGCTGGTGAACGTGCACGTCACGCGGGCGGTGCAGGTCGGCGCGGGCGGACGCGCCACCGGCGGCTTCGGCTGGCACGACCACCGCTCGCTCGGGGTGCTGGCCCAGACGGAGAGCGAGTTCGTCCTGCCCGGAGTGGGCGCCCAGGCCTACCTGGGGGCGCTCGCCGGCACCTCCGGCCTGCTGGCGACCGGCGACGCCCTGGCCGGCGTGCATGCGCCTTCCGCGGAGCTGTACCAGGAATACCGCGACTACTGGGCGGTGGGCGTCTCGGTCACCGCGGTGGTGGTCGGGCTCGACCTCGACATCCACCCGCTGGAGATCGCCGACTTCGCGGCCGGCCTTTGCACCTTCGACTTCCTGTACGACGACCTCGCCGCGACCACGGGCCTGGGGCTTTCGCACACCGAGCGCGCGCTGCTTTGGCAGCTGTCCGACATCGGCCGCTCCCAGCGCACGATGGAGGCGTACCTCGCGACCGTGGAGGCGGAGCGCGGGAAGTAACCCCTGGGGGCGAACATGGACTGGGCACTGGTGACCGGCGCGAGCCGGGGGATCGGGCGGGCGATCGCGCTGGCGCTGGCGCGCCTGCCGGCGCACGTGGTGGTCAACTACAAGTCGTCGCGCGAGCAGGCCGAGGGGGTCGCGGCCGAGATCGGCGCCGCGGGCGGATCGGCCGAGGCGTGCGGCTTCGACGTCGCGGACGCGGCCGCCGCCGAGCGCGAGGTGCGGCGCCTGATCGAGCGGCGCGGCGCGCCCTACGCCGTGGTCAACAACGCCGGCGTGGTGCGGGACGAGCTCATGGTCTGGCTGACGCCGGCGGAATGGGAGAGCGTCATCGCCACCAACCTGGGCGGCTTCTTCAACGTGACGCGCCTCTGCCTCAAGGACATGCTGGTGGCGCGGCGCGGCCGCATCATCAACGTCAGCTCGGTCGCCGGGCAGCAAGGGAACGCGGGCCAGGTGAGCTACGCGGCTTCCAAGGCCGGTCTGAACGGCGCCACCATGGCCCTGGCGCGCGAGGTGGCGCGGCGCGGCATCACCGTGAACGCCGTCGCCCCGGGCTACGTCGAAACGGAGATGACTCGTTCTCTCGACGCGGCTACACTGCAGAAGGCGATCCCGATCGGCCGCTTCGGCCGGCCGGAGGAGGTCGCTTCCCTGGTCGCGTTCCTCTGTTCCGACGGCGCTGCCTACATCACCGGCCAGGTCATTGCGGTGAACGGAGGTCTGGTCTAGTGGCAGGTTCCGAGTCCGCGGATCCCGGCGTCGAGGCCGTCGTGAACCGCATCATGATCGACGAGTTCGAGTGCGCGGAGGCGGCGCTGCGGCCCGAGGCCCTGCTGAACGAGTACCTCAGCCTCGACAGCCTGGACGGCGTCGATCTGGTCGTGGCCCTGGAGAAGGCGTTCCGCTGCCGCATCGCCGAGGAAGAAGCGCGCGGCATCAAGACGCTCGGGGACATCTACGCGAAGGTTCGCTCCCGGCTTGCCGGCGCCGCGGCGCCCGCGGACGGAGGGGGTGCTTGAGCGGCGCGGCCGAGCCTCCCGCGGAGTTCATTCCGCACCGGCCGCCGATCCTTTGCGTGGACGAGATCGTCGAGATGGCGGAGGAGCGCGTGGTGTGCGCGGGGCTGGTGCAGGCCGGGCCGCACGCGTGCGCGGGCGAGATGTGGGAGGAGGGGCTGATCGAGGGGCTGGCGCAGGCGGCCGGGGTGATGCACGGCGCGCTCCTCAGGAAGCGCGGCCTGCCTCCCGGCTTGGGGCTGCTCGTCGGGATCCGCGGATTCGCGGTGCGGCGCCGCGCGCGCTGAAGTGTCCCCTCTCCCCTTGGGGAGAGGGCCAGGGTGAGGGGTAAGGAGGTCGACGCGCTGCGCGTGGTCTGGCACGGCCACTACCTCACCTACTTCGAGGAGGGGCGCACCGCGTTCGGCCGGGAGTACTCCCTCGGCTACGAGCAGATCCTCGCCGCGGGCTGCGTCGCGCCCCTGGTGCGGGTGGAGGTCGACTTCCTGGCGCCGGCGACGTACGGGGACCTGCTCAGCGTGCGCACGCGCATGCACGCGGCCAGCGGCGCGCGCCTCGACTTCTCGTACCTGATCACGGACGGCGCCGGCCGCAGCCTCGCGGCCGGGTCCTCGGTGCAGGTCTTCACCGAGCTGGACGGGACCCTGGTGCTGACGCGTCCCCCCTTCTTCGAGCGCTTCCTGGCCGAGAATGCCGGGCGGATGAGGGCGGGATGAGCGCACGCGGCGGGGCGGCGGGGCTGCGCGAGGAGGCGGCGGGCTGCTTGACCGCCGTCGAGCCGGGCGCGGGCGCGCTCAGCGCGACCTTCCTCTTCCCGCGGGATCTCGCCGTGTTCGCCGGGCACTTTCCCGGCTCTCCGCTGGTGCCCGGGGTCTACCTGGTCGAGGCGGTGCGCGCGGCGCTGGAGCGGGCGCGCGGCCGCTCCCTCAGGCTGGTCGAGGTGCGGGACGCGCGCTTCACGGCGCCGGTCCTGCCGGGCGACCTGGTGCGCGTGGAGGTGGCGCACGCGGGCGGCGCTCCGCCCTGGTCGTGCCAGGCGGTCCTGTCGCGGCGCGGGGAGGTCGCGGCGCGCATCGAACTCGTGCTGGCGCTCGAGGAAGGGCAACGGGACGCGGACCCTGGGCTATGATGGCGGTACCGCCCGCGCCGGGGCGCAAGGCGGCGAGAGAACCGTGAGCCTGGAACAGCGAGTCGTCGTCACCGGCATGGGGGCGATCTCCTGCCTCGGAGAGAGCCTGGAGGAGATCGCGCGCGCCCTGCGCGAGGGGCGCTCCGGCGTGGTCTACGCGCCTGAGCGCAAGGAGCGCGGCTTCCGCTCGGCGCTCATGACGCGCCTGCCGGAGGTAGACGTCAAGGGCGAGCTGGATCGTAAGGCGCGCAAGTTCATGCCCGAGGCCGCGGTCTACTGCGCCCTCGCCGCCAACCGCGCGCTCCGCTCCGCGCATCTCCGCCGCGAGCAGGTGGCGCGCCCGGACGCCGGCATCATCATCGGCAACGACTCCTCCTCGGAGTGCCTGCCGGAGATGATGGCCACGCTGCAGCAGTACGGCGAGTCGCACTTCCTCGGCTCGAACATGGTCATCAAGGTCATGAACTCGACCGTGTCCATGAACCTCGGGCCGTACCTCGGTGCCAAGGGCATCAACCTGACGATCAGCGCGGCGTGCAGCAGCGGCGCGCACGCTCTCGGTCTCGCCTACCAGCTCATCCGCTCCGGCGCGCAGCGCCTGATCTTCGCCGGCGGCGCCCAGGAGACCAACTGGGTGTCGATGGTGAGCTTCGACGCGCTCAACACCTTCAGCGTGCGCCACGAGGACCCGCGCGCCGCGTCGCGGCCGTTCGACCGCGGCCGCGACGGCCTCGTGCCCGGCGGCGGCGGCGCGCTGCTCGTGCTGGAGAGCCTGGAGAGCGCGCGCGCGCGCGACGCGCGCATCTACGGCGAGATCGTGGGCTACGCCTTCTCCTCGGACGGCGACCATCTGACGCTGCCTTCCGGGGACGGCGCGCTGCGCTGCATGCGGGCGGCGCTGGCCGCGGCCGGGATCGCGCCGCGCGACGTGGACTACATCAACGCCCACGCCACATCGACGCCGCAGGGCGACCAGGTGGAGGCCGGCGCCATCCACGAGCTGTTCGGCGCCGCCGGCCCGCCGGTCTCCTCGACCAAGTCGATGACCGGCCACGAGTGCTGGATGGCGGGCGCCTCCGAGGCGATCTACTGCCTGCTCATGATGCAGGACGGCTTCCTCGCCCCGAACATCAACTTCGAGGCGTTCGACGAGCAGACGCCCGAGATCAACGTCATCGCCGAGACGCTCACCGGCGAGGCGGACGTCGTGCTGTCGAACTCCTTCGGGTTCGGCGGCACGAACGCATGCCTCGTGCTGAAGCGCTTCCGGCAGTAGGGAGGGGCGGGCGGCAGTGGCGCAGGCCGACGTCGTCGTCATCGGCGCAGGGCTGTCGGGGCTGGTTTGCGCCATCCTCCAGGCCGAGACCGGGCGCAGGGTGGTCGTGCTCGAGCGCCACGATGTGCCCGGCGGCTACCAGCAGCAGTTCCAGCGCAAGGGCACGGTGTTCGACGTCGGCTACCACTACATGGGCTCGACCGCCCCCGGGCGGCCCATGCGCCAGTTCCTGGAGTACCTGCGCATCTGGGACAGGCTGCGCCTCTTGCCGCTTCCCGAGGACGCGGCCATCGAGGTGGCGAACGGCGCGCGGCGCTTCGCTTACCCGAACGGCTGGGCGCGCTTCCGGGAGAAGGCGCTCGCCGCCTGGCCGCACGAACGGGCGGGGCTCGAGCGCATGTTCCAGGACATTCCCGCCGTGACCGGGGAGTACAAGTGGTTCGACCTGGCGCGCGGCAAACCGTACGCGCACCCGCTCGACCTCGGGTTCACGTCGATCTCACTCGCGGAGTACCTGCGGCCGCTGGTGCAGGACCCCTGGCTCCTGCAGGTGCTGGGGGTGCAGGCCTTCAACCTGGGACTGCTGGCGCACGAGGCGCCGTGGGTCAAGTACGCCCTCGCCCTGCGCTCGAACTTCGACCTGACCAGCCGCATCGCCGGCGGCGGCGGCGCGCTGGTCGCGGCGCTGGTGGAGCGCGGCCGCGAACTCGGCGTGGACTACCACCTGCGCTCCGAGGTCGTGGGCTTCGAGTGCGCGCAGCGGCGCGTGCGGCGCGTGCGCACCGCCGACGGCGGCGCCTACGCGGCCGACCTGTTCATCGCCGCCTGCCACCCGAAGGCGGTCCTGGCGCGCATCCGCGACGAGGACGTCAGCCCGGTTTTCAAGGAGCGCGTGCAGAGCATGAAGGACTCGCGCGGCGCGCTGCAGGTGTTCCTGCGCCTCAAGGAGCTGCCGCGCTCGCTCGGCCGCTCCTGCCTGATGATCGTGGACGAGGAGGAGGCGCGCCGCGATCCGCCGATCCACATCGTGCTGGTGTGCAACCCCGCCGCCGTCGAGGGGCCGGAGCTCGGCGGCCCGCGCCTGGAGCTCATGACCTTCCTGGAGCACGCGCCGTTCGCCTCCTGGGCCGGGACGCAGGCCATGCGGCGCGGGGCGGAGTATGAGCGCTTCAAGTGGGCCCTCGCGCAGCGCGTCATCGACTTGACCACGCGCTTCGCGCCCGAGCTGCCGGAGCTGATCGAGGACATGTACGCGTCGACTCCGCTCACCGACGAGTGGTACACGCTGAACGCGCACGGCGCGGTCTTCGGCGTGAGCCACGACGTGACCCAGCAGGGCCTGGCGCGGCCGCTGCCGCGCGTGCGCCTGCGCAACCTCTTCTTCAGCGGGCACTCGATCCAGATGCCCGGCATCTGCGGCGTCTTCATAAACGCCTTCGACACGTGCGAGATGCTGCGCGGCGACGGCGCGCTCTTCGCCGCGGTCGCGACCTGAGGCGGCGTCTCGTCGTCCTTGCCGGAGAATCGCGGCACCGAGAGAGAGCGCGCGCATTAAAGCCCTCTGTTCGGAGTCGCGCCGCAGGCGCGGCTTCCCACCCAGTTCACAGAAGGACGGAGGACTGACATGCTTTCGCGTCGTTCCATGGTGGCGGCCTGCGCCGTGCTGCTCGGCGTCGCAGCCTTCGGCTTCACCTCGCACGCGGGCCCGGGCTCGACCGCGTGCATCTTCGGCGACACGCACGGCGACTGGCAGACGCCCACGCTCGTGACCCAGGGGTACGCAAAGGGCCTGCTCTACACGACCAGCGGCACCCTGATGTTCAAGATGGACGCCAAGCTCACGCTCGGGCCGGCGACGTCCGCGACCCAGAAGAGCGGCTACGTCAAGGGCTACCTCTGGGCCGTGAACAGCCCGACGCCGTCGAGCCAGCCGTACGCCTACGTCCTGGGCAAGTGGGTCGGCGACAGCACCGGCCACGGCAAGTTCAGCGCGAGCATCTACAAGCTGCCGACGACGACGCCCGTTCCGGCGCCGATCGGCCAGATCAGCGGGGAGTTCTACGATCCGCCGATCTCGACCACTCCCTATGACCCGGTCGGGAAGTACAAGGGCACGTGGCACATGTGCTTCTGAGGCCGAGGTTCACCCAGCAGGAGGCCGGGCTCCCTCGGGGGACCGGCCTCTCTTCTTGCATCGACGGCCGGCCGCGGGCATGCTCGGCAGGGTGATCTCCACGGCACGCTCTCGCCCTATCCTGCTTGCGGCCCTGCTTCCAGCGCTGGCCGCCTGCTCCCTCTTCACTCGGTCGAGCGAGGCGGATCTGAGGAGGGTCGAGAGCTTCGGCGCGGGCAGGGTGGCGGGAGCGGTGGGGAACAAGCTCGTGGCGCACTTCGCGCCCGGGACGGAGGTCTACTCCTTCGACCACGAGGAGGGGGGGATCACTGTCGCGGTCACCGAGGTCGAGAACGACTACGACCGGCTGCGCATCGTGGCGCACCTCACCCTGCGGAGCCGCTTCGCGGAGGAGCTGCGCTTCACGCTCGCCGACGTGCGGCTCGACTACCGGGGCGTGGAGTACGGTGCGCAGGACGCCGCGCTTTGGCGCGAGAAGTCCGGGTTGAAGCCAGGCGTGGAGGAGAGCCGGTCCTGGGCCTTCCCGATCGGCACCTGGGTGGACGCCGGGATCTACCAGGTGACGATTCGCGCCTTCCACCGCTCCGTGGACGGGCGCCTCGCGCCCGTCGCTTTCCAGGTCGCCTTCCCGATCAAGGTCCCGGGCGAGAAGCGTTCGCGGCTGTTCGGATGGGAGCCGGAGGGGGCGGTGAGCGGAGCGGTCGCGGCCGCTTCCCCGGCCTCCGGGGCCGGATCGCGACTCCCGGTGCATCGAGCGCGCGACGAACGTCGAGCGGCTCTACGAGGCGTAGGCGAAGCAGGCGGTTCGTCGTGGTGAAGGTACGCAGGGTGACGTGGTACGTCGTCGCTGCCGGCTCCTTCGCCGGGGAAGCGCCGCTCCGGTGCAACGTACTTGCGGACGGCGGTCGCGGGCCGGAGCCCGCTCCCGCCCCGGAATGAACGCGCCGCGCAGGGCGCGCGGCGCCGGAGAGGACGCGCGGGCGCGCCTCAGTCCAGTTCCGGGGCAAGGGGGGTGATGTGCGTGCCGTCACTGCTCACGTTCCCGATGAAGCTGGCGATCGTGCCGCTCTTGGCGAAGTCGATGCGGTTCTTCTTGGCCGTGTTGTCGTTGATCACGGCGTTGGTGCCGTTGTTCTCGATTCCCTCGGCGGCGTTGTCCGTGGCCGTGTTGTTGGTGAGTGAGTTGCCGTTTCCGGACTGCTCGTCGAAGCCGTCCCGGCCGTTGCCCTTGGCCTCGTTGTCGATCACGTCCATGCTGTTGCCGGACAGATAGAAGCCGTCGCCGGAGCAGCCCTTGGCCACGTTCTTGGCCAGGTCGTGGCCGTTGCCCTCGATGTGGAACACGTCGCGGCTCTGGCCGCCGCAGTCCTCCACGATGTTCAGCTTGATGCTGAAGTTCGTGCAGTTGGAGGTGACCTGGATGCCGTGCGATCCAGAGCCCTTCACCCTGTTGCTCCGCACCACGCCGTTCACCACCGCCACCCCGTCGACACGGATGCCCTCGCTGTTGCCGAACACCTCCTCGCAGACGTTGCCGATGATGCGCGGCAGCAAGCCCTCGTAGCGGATGGCCTCGTTCGACACTCGGCGGATGCGGTTGTCCTCCACCGTGTTGCCATCGCCGTCAATGTTGATGCCGTAGTTGGCGATGTCGAGGAGGCTGTTCTCCTCCACCGCGTTCGAGTTCCCGGACATGTAGATTCCGTAGTTCGCTATGGAGCGCAGCTTGTTGTTCCGCACCAGGGTGCCGTTGCCCGACATGTAGATGCCCCAGTTCGAGTTGTAGGCGATGTCGTTGTCGAGGACCTGGGCGTCGTCTCCCTCGATGTAAACGCCCCAGTTGTCTCCGTAGCGGAGCACGTTGTTCCTCACCACGGCGTTGTTGCCGTTGACGCAGTAGCACCAGTTGCCGTTGTGGAGCGCCTTGCAGTCCTCGATCAGGCAATCCGCGCCGATGATCTCGACCGCGTGTCCGTTCACGTAGTCGAAGGAGCACTTGGCCACGCGAGCCGAGTTGCCGGTGATGCGGATGGCGTCGCCCGCGCAGTGCTTGACCGTGAGCTTCGAGACGAGCGTCACGTCTCCCGTCGCCAGCACGCAGCGGCCGAAGGTGCCCCACGAGGCGCAGTCGGCGATCACGGCGCTGTTCGCGGTCTCGACGTAGACGTCGGCCGTCTCGTTGGCCGTGAAGTCGCATCCCTTGACCGCGAGCTGGTCCTGCTTGCCGTGGACGCCGTAGCCGCCGAGGCCGCCGTTGTTCAGGGCGTTCTTGATCGTGAAGCCGTGGATGGTGACCTCGCTGGAGTCGACCAGGATGCCCGGGCCGGCGCCCGCGCCGCCCGCTGGCCGGGCGTCGATCGTCACCTTGCCCGCCGCCTTGAGCGTGAGTCCGTTCTTCCCGGCCGGGATCGAGACGTTCTCCTGGTACAGGCCCTTCTTGACCAGGACGGTGTCGTTCGGGCCGGCGAGGTTGACGCCGGACTGGATGGTGGGATGAGGCCCGCCCTTCTTGACGACGATCGTGGCGGCGTGCGCCGAGCCCGCGAGGAGCAGGATGGCCAGAAGTGCGAAGAGGCGTGCACCGGAGGTGCCGTGGGCCTTGTGATTGAACATGGTCCTGTTCTCCTGTGCCGGCCGTACTTCGCCATTCTAGCGAAAGGGCTTGGCCTCGCGGCAGGACACTGGTCAGGGTGCGGGCGCGGCGAGAAAGACCAGGGGTTCTCCCGGGAGGATGGGGTCCGCGCGCCTGGCGGGCAGAATGAGCACGGCGTCCGCTTCCAGCGTGACGCGCCGGCCGTCCGGGTAGGCGCCGAGCGCCGTGCCGCGCGCCGCGGGCTGGAGGTTCCGCTCCATGCCCTCGAACCAGCGGAAGCCTCCGGCCTCGCACAAGAGCACGTCCCGGACCTCGAGCCTCTCCTTCCTGCCGCGCGTGCGGAAGGCCCGCCCCAGGATCATGCCGAGCCCGGCCATGAGGTTGATCATCTCGTCGCGGGCGAAGCGCAGCAGGTCCCTGGGCTCCTCGAGGCAGCCCAGCTCGTAGCGCACGCCCACGCCGCCGCAGGCGAAGAGGACGCGGTCGAGAGGGGCGCCCGCGGCGCAGGGCAGCGGGTCGGAGATGAGCACGCGGGCCGCGAGCAGGTTCGTGACCTCGATGTGGCGCGGGCAGGCGAGGGGCGCCTGCTGCACGAGGAAGCCGCGGCCGGGCGCGGCGCCTGCGTGGAAGTCGACCAGGATCTCGATCTCCGCTTCGGCCAGGAGGCGCACGATCTCCCGCGCGCGCCGTTCCTCGTAGGCTCCGGGCGGCCGCGCCAAGGCGGCCGGGTGGAAGCAGCGGTCCAGATCGACGCCGTCCTTCGACCAGGGCAGGTCCTGGGCGAGGGCGCGCGGGTTGGAGGCGAGCAGGAGCACTTTCCCCTCGGACAGTCCGAGCTCGTCCGTGGCGAACATGGCCAGGAGCTGCTGGATGGCATCGACCGGCGCGGGCTCGTCTCCGCGCACGCCGCCGGCGATGCACAGGCTCGGCCCGCTCGACCCCGAGTCGATCAGGCACACGCCGCTGTCTCGGATCCGCTCGACCATAGGACCGGGAACCGTCTGCAGGTTGCACCGCAGGATAGAGAGCGACTTCGCTTGGGGGAACCGAGACGAGCGAAGGCGATGGGCGTTGGAAGGACGCGAAGAGGGAGAGGAGGAGCTCGCGGCTGTCTGCCCGGATCCGGAGGGGAGCGCGGTGAGAGGAGCGTCGCAGCCGCTTTCCCGGTTCCGGGGCCGGGTGCGCGCCTTCCGGTGCATGGTGTGCGCGACGAATGATGCCTGGCCTGCTGGCGGCGGAGGCGACGCGGGCGGCTCGGCGCGGACGTGCCGCCGAAGCCGCGGGCGAAGGGCCCGCGCCTGCCAACCATGAACGCGCCGAAGACGGCGCGGGGCATCGGCTAGGATCGGCCGGGATGAGGCCCTGCGTCATTGTTCCGGCCTACGAGAACGAGCGCACCGTCGCCGCGGTGGCGCGCGGCGCCGCGGCGCTGGGGCTTCCGGTCATCGTCGTGGACGACGGGTCGCGCGATCGCACGGCCGAGGCCGCGCGGGAGATCGACGGCGTGACCGTGCTGCGCCACGAGCGGAACCAGGGGAAGGGCGCGGCCCTGCGGAGCGGGTTCTTGGCGGCCGCGGAGCGGGGATTCACGCACGCGCTGACCATCGACGCGGACGGCCAGCACCTGCCCGAGGACATTCCGCGTTTGCTGGAAGCCGCGCGCGCGGAGCCCGCGGCGCTCATCCTCGGCGCGCGCGACCTGGCCGCGGCCGGGGCCGGGCGCGGCTCGCGCTTCGGCCGCGCCTTCTCGAACTTCTGGACCCTGGTCGAGACCGGGCTCCGGCTCGAGGACACGCAGAGCGGATTCCGCCTCTATCCCCTCGGGGCGCTCGCGGCGTTGCGCCTCGAGGCCAGCGGCTACGACTTCGAGATCGAGGCGCTGGTCAAGGCCGCCTGGAGCGGCGTGCCCGTGCGCTCCGTCCCGGTGCGCGCGCGCTACTTCCAGGGAGCGGAGCGCGTGTCGCACTTCCGGCCGTTCCTGGACTTCGCCCGCATCAGCCGCCTGAACACGCGCCTGGTGACGCTGCGCATCTGTCTGCCGCGAGCCTGCCTGGCAGCCCTGTTCCGGCGCGATCTGGCCCATCTCTCCTGGCCGCGGCGTCTGTGGCGAGGCCTCGCGCTCGCCCGCGGCCGCGCGCGGCGCAGGGTCCCTCTGCCGTTCCTGCTGCTTCCGGCCGGAACCGGCCTCGTGCTCGCGGCCGCGGCGCTGCAGGGCGCGGCGCGGGTCGTCTCGTTCGCGGGCGCGCTCGGGCTCCTCGCCGGCGCCGCCGCCATCCTGGCGTTTCTCTTCCGGCGCGCCGAGCTCTTCCTGGCGGCCTTCCTGCCGGCCGCGGTCGGACTGCTGCTGGCGCTCGGTGTCGCGGGCTTCCTGGGCGGCGTTTCTCCAGGTCCGGCCGCGGGCGCCGCGCTTGCCGCGGCACTCGCGCTCGAGGCGGCCGCCCTGCTCCTCGCCTATCTGCGCCGCTTCCGCGGGCAGAAGGACCGCGTCGCCCTGGTCGCCTGGAGCGTGCCCGTCACGGCCGCGCTCGCCGCCCTCGCCTGGCGCGCCGGCCTGGGACCGCCGTGGCCGCAAGGCTGGCCGGCCCTGGTCGCGGGAACGTGCGGCGTGCTGCTCCTCTCGCCCTTCTGCTGCCGCGCCGTGCTGGTGCGCGCCGGGCCAAACGGCACGCCCGCGCCCGCGAACATGCTCGCGGCCCTGCGCGTGTTCTGGCTGATGCTCGCCGGTGGCGCGCGGCACTTCCTGGCGCGCGCGCCGGGCGCGAACCGGCGAGCGGCGCAGCGCGCCGCGGTCGATCGCATCCAGGCCATCGCCCGCGCCATCCAGCAGGGCGTGCCGCTCGGCCGGCGCGTCTTCCTCGGTCTGGAGCGCATCCCGCGCGGCCAGCCCTGCGTCGTGGTCGCGAACCACGAGTCCATGTACGACATCATGGCAGCTCTCGCCCTGCCGCTGCCCCTTCGCATCCTCGCCAAGAGGTGGGTGTGGAGGATGCCCGTGCTCGGGGCCATGGTGCGCGCCGCCGGCTACATCCTGGTCGAGGAGGATCGCACGGAGGCCCTGTTCGAACAGGCGGCCCGTTCGCTCGCGGAAGGCGTCTCGCTTCTCGTCTTTCCCGAGGGGACGCGCAGCCGCAGCGGCAGGATGGGCCGCTTCCACAACGGCGCCTTCGCCATCGCGCGGCGCTGCGGCGTGCCCGTGCTGCCGGTGGCCATGGTGAACACGCGCGAGACGGTTCCGCCGGGCACCTGGTGGGTGGGGGAGCACGACGCGCGCATCGTCGTGCTCGAGGCCATGGACCCGGGCGCCTTCAGCGGCGAGGGCGCCGACCGCAGGATGGCTCGCGCGGCGCGCGAGCGCATCGCCGCGTGCTGCCGCGACCTCTGGCTCGAGACCCAGTACGGGCCGGTCTGGCATCGCATCCTCTCCGGCATGTACCGCTGCCGGGGACTGCGCGCGAACGCGGCCGCGCGCGGGATCCGGAGCGATCCGTTCCTTCACGCCCTGCCGCGCCTCTGCGCGGGGAACGGGCGCGTCCTCATCCTCGGCTGCGGCTTCGGTCTCAGCGCCGCGCGCCTGGCGCTCGCCTATCCGGCGCGCGAGATCATCGCGGTCGGGCCGCCCGGCCGCGCGCTGCGCGCCGCGCGCGCCGCCCTGGGGGACCGCTTCCCCGTCGCCTTCGTCGCGGCGGATCCAGCCGCGTGCGAGGCGCCGCCGGCGCAGTGGACCATCCTCGACGTCCTGGCTCTGCGCCAGGAGGCGTTTCCCGCGCTCTTGCGGCGCGTGGCCGGGGTCGCGGCGCCGGGCGCGCGCCTGCTGCTGCGCGGCCGGCAGGGCGACTGCGAGCGAGCGCTCGCGGAATGCGGCTTCGCCGTGGACGAGGAGCGCGGCGACCTCTGCCGGGCCGGAGAGGTCGTGCTCCTCTGCACCCCGCGGGCGTTCAGCCCGTCTGGCGGAACGTCGCGGTGCGGTTGACGAGGAAGACCTTCTTCTCGGTCTTGCCCGTATCCGGCCAGGTGACGCTGATGCGTACCTTGCCGCGGTAGTCGCCCAGGCCGAAGTGCAGCGTGTAGCCGTCCTGGGAGGTCGTGCCGCGCCCGCCGTTCTGCTCGCGCACCAAGGAGAACGCCGCCTCGCCCTCGGCGGGCTCCGCCACCACGCGCGCCCCCACGCCGAAGCGGTTCCTCTTGCGACCCACCAGGTTCACCTTGACCCAGTGGTTGGCGTTGCCGCGATTGCGGAAGAGCTTCATGCCCGAGCCGGAGCCGATCACCAGGTCGAGGTCGCCGTCGTCGTCGTAGTCGAACCACGCCTGCCCCCAGCCGTTGAAGGCGATCGCGCGGCCGCGGCAGGTGATGGGCTGGAAGCGGCCCGCGCCGTCGTTCTGGTACAGGCAGGAGGGCACGCCCTCGTAGGTGCACGTCACCGAGAGGTCGAGGTCGCCGTCGTTGTCGAGGTCGGCGAAGGCCGGATCGGAGTGCGTCTCCTGGAAGCGGATGCCGCGCGCGCGCCGTTCCTCCGAGAAGGCGAAACCCTGCGCCGCGCCGCCGTTGAGATAGAGCATGGACAGGTTCGAGAAGCCCTGCACGATGAAGCGCGGGTGGGCGAGGTTGGCGCAGAACAGGTCGAAGTCGCCGTCGTTGTCGATGTCCCCCCAGACCGAGCCGATGGTGTGGCCGTAGTACTGGTGTTCGCGCCGGTCGGCCTCGCCCTGCAGGCCGATCTCGGCAGCTAGGTCGATGAACTTGCCCTTGCCGTCGTTCCGGAACAGGAAGTTCGGGTTGAGCCGGTAGTTCGAGACGTACACGTCCTGGTCGCCGTCCGCGTCGAAGTCGCAGGCGGCCACGCCGCGCCCGCAGCGCGCGGCCACGGCCAGGATGCCCGCGTCCTGGGAAACGTCGCGGAAGGTGCCGTCGCGGTTGTTCCGGACCAACAGGTCCGGGTGCCCCACGGCCATGGGCTCTTCGTACACGGCCAGGTAGAAGTCGAGGAAGCCGTCGCCGTCCAGGTCGAGCCAGGCCGCCCCCTCGGGCTGCGCCTCGACCTTGAGCGCCGCGAGCCCGGCCTGGTCGGTGACGTCGCGGAACGCGTACTTCTCCTTCTTGCCGCCGTTTTGCAGCAGGAAGGGGTGGGGCGCCGCGGGAAGGAGCAGGTCGAGGTCGCCGTCGTTGTCGTAGTCGCCGAACAGGGCCGAACCGCCGCGCGCCTTGATCCCGGCCTGCTCGGTGACGTCCAGGAACGAGCGCCCGCCCTCGTTCCGCAGGAGCACGCCCGAGCAGCACAGGTCGGGATCGCCGTCTTCGTCATAGTCGGCGGCCGCGACGCGCCCGTGCCGCATCCCTTCGAGGCCGGCTTCCTTCGTGACGTCGTCGAAGACCGCTCCCGGCTCCGCCTCGCGCGCCGTGAGCGGGTTCTCGGCCGCGTCCAGGCAGCCGCTGAGCGAGCAGGCCAGCACCAGGTTGTTGAAGGCGCCGTCGCAGTCGACGTCGCACCTCTCGCGCTTCTCCAGGTCGCCGGCGCCGGATGCGTCCGCGCCCGCGTAGCTCTGCGCGCGCGCCGCCTCGTCCCAGGCCAGGGCGAAGGCGCGGCGCGCGAGGTCGAGCGTCTTCTCGCCGCCGCTGCCGGCGCGCACGTGCGCCTGGCAGTAGAGCGTGAGGAGCGCGCGCTCTGCCGCCGGGCTGCCCTTGGCCCGCTCCAGCCACTGGTCGAAGCAGCCGGCGAAGCGCTCCGCGGCCGCCGCGTCGCCGCTTTTCAGCGCGGCCATGAGCAGGCGCGACGCTGGAGTGCTGGAGTAGGGGCTGTCCGGGAAGGCGGCAAACAGCGCGCCCCAGCACTTCTCGTTGAACGCGGGATCGAAGTTGGCCCAGCAGTGCATGTAGATGGCGTCCACGACCTCGGCCAGGGGCGAGCCGAACGCGCCGAGGGAGTCCTGCGCGTGGAAGCCGCCCTGCTCCAGGGCCTGCAGCTCCTTGACGCTCTCGTCGAACTTCATCTGGCCGGCGAGGGCCACGGCGAGGAAGGCGCGCGCGGCCAGGTCCTCGGCGTCCGCGGCCAGGCGCTCGGCGCACAGCTTCTCCAGCTCGGCGAAGCTCGAGCCCTCCTTGAGCGCGGAGGCGCGCTGGAAGAAGTCCGCGTCGCTCTGCCGCGGCGCCGCCAGGAGGAGCGTCAAGAGCCAGTGCGCGGCGAGCCAGTGAGCAGGCATGGGTTCCTCCTGCGCGGGAAGCGGCCGCTCGAGAGCATAGCGACCGTCAGCCCGCCTGTTCGGCGCCGGCCGGCGCCCGCGGCGCCGTGAAGCGTCCCGTGGCAAGCCAGCGCAGGCAGTTCTTCAGGTCCTCGAAGATGAGGTAGAAGGTCGGCAGGATGACGAGCGTGATGACCGTGGCGAACAGCAGGCCGAAGACGAGCGACACCGCCATGGGAATGAGGAACTGCGCCTGGAAGCTCTGCTCGAGCATGAGCGGGAAGAGGCCGGCGACGGTGGTGACCGTGGTGAGGATGATGGGGCGCAGGCGGATGCGCGCGCTCTCGACCACCGCCTCGAACAGGGGCGCGCCCTGCGCGCGGTCGTGGTTGACGCGGTGCACCAGGATGAGGCTGTCGTTGACCACGATCCCGGCCAGGCCCACGGCGCCGATCATCGACAGCAGGGTGAAGGGGTAGCCGGTGAGGTAGTGGCCGAGGACCGCCCCGACGAGCGAGAAGGGGATCACGGCCATGACGATGAGCGGCTGGGTGTAGGAGCGGAAGAGCACGGCGATCAGGGCGTAGATCCCGAGCAGCGCCGCCGGGAAGCCGATGGCCAGCGAGCCGAGCGCCTCGCGCCGTTCCTTCTCCAGGCCCTCGAAGCTGACCGACACGCCGGGGAACTCCTGGCCGATGCCGGCGAGCCGCTCGCTGAGGTCGGCCGTGATCTCCTCGACGTTGGCGCGCGCCTTGTCGACCTGGGCGGTCACGGTCACCGCCCGCTTGCCGTCCGCGCGCTGCAGCATGGCGTAGCCGCGCGCCGTGCTCAGGACCGCGACTTCGTCGAGCGGCACGCGGCCTCCGCCGTCAGTCGCGATCCTCAGCCGTCCCAGGTCCGCCAGGTCGCGCCGCGCCGCCTCCGGCAGGAGGACGCGCACCTTGACCTCGTCCTCCTTCTCCTGCAGCTCCTGAGCCTCGAAGCCGAACACCGCGTTTCTGAGCTGCGCGGCCAGTCCCTGCGTGGTCAGGCCGAGGGAGCGCGCGCCGTCCTGCAGCCGGAAGCGCGCCTCGAGCTTCCCTTCGCGCAGGTCCTTCTCCACCTCGCTCACCCCGCCGTAACCGGCGAGCAGCTCGCGCACGCGGTCGGCCGCGCGCGACGCCTGCTCCAGGTCCTCGCTGCGCACGCGCGCCTCGATGTCCGCCCCGCGCTGGCCGCCGCTTTCCGCGCGGAAGGCAAGACGATCGACGCCGCTGATGGCAGCGCTGCGCGCGCGCATCTCCTCGATGATGCGTGCCGAGCTGCGCAGGCCGCGCAGCTCGCGCTCCTCGCCCGTGAGCAGCTCGATGCGCAGCTGGCCGATCGTGGCGGGATCGGCCACGTTCTCCTGCCCGCGGTCGTTGAAGGACGCGCCGGCCACGGAGTAGACGCTCGCCACCTCCGCGTACTCCTGGACCATGCGCTCCAGATCGGCGATCACCTCGACGGTGCGCTCCTCCGGCGTGCCGGCCGCCATCTCCAGGTTGACGGTGACCGCCTCGGCGTCGATGTCCTGGATCAGCACGAACGGCACGATGCCGCCGGCCACGAGCCCGAGGATGGCGAAGAACACGCCCAAGGAGGAGGCCGCGACCGGGTAGCGCCAGCGCAGGATGAAGCGCACCAGCCGCTCGAAGCTGTTCTTGAGCCTGCGGTCGAGCAGCTCGTCCCGCGCCGCGGCCACGCGCGCGGCCAAGGCGCGCGTGCGGAACAGGAATCTCCGCGGCAGGCGGCGCGGGTGCCCGAGGTGGCTCGGCAGGATGAGGAACGCCTCGACCAGCGAGACGCTGAGCGCCGCGATCACGACCACCGGGATCACGCCGAGGAAGTCGCCCCAGATCCCGCGGATGAAGGCGAGCGGCAGGAAGGCGATGATCGTGGTCAAGACCGCTGCCAGGACCGGCATCGCGACCTCGTTCGCGCCCTGGACCGCCGCCTCCGCGGGCGGCATGCCCTCGTCGATCTTGGCGTGGATGTTCTCCCCGATGACGATGGCGTCGTCGACGAGCATGCCGAGCACGATGATCAGGGCGAAGAGCGAGAGCAGGTTGATGGTCGTGCCCCAGAGCGCCATCACCGTGAACGCCCCGAGCAGGGCGACCGGCATGCCCAGGGCGACCCAGAAGGAGGTGCGCACGCTGAGGAAGAGGGCCAGGGAGATGATGATCAGGATCAAGCCGGAGCGCGCGTTCCTGAGCATCAGGTCGAGGCGCTGCCCGATGAAGCGCGACAGGTCGTTCGTCACGCGGAGCGTGGCGGCGCCGCCAAGCAGCTCGCCGTGCGCCGCGACGTACGCCTTCACCTTGGCGGCGATGTCGAGCGCGTCCTGCTCGGGCGTCTTGAACACGACGAGCGAGACCGCCGGCTTGCCGCCGAAGCGGCTCTGCATGACGCGGTCCTCGAAGGTGTCGCGCAGGCGCGCGACGTCCGCGAGGCGCAAGGCCGTGCCGTCCGGCCGCGCCTCGACCACGAGCTCCTCGAGCTCCGCCGCGCGCCGCGCCTCGCCCATGGTGCGGATGCGGACGTTGCCGGTGGCGCTTTTCAGCTGCCCGCCCGGAGCGTCCAGGTTCCCCGCCGCCAGCGCGCGCCCGACCTGGTCGAAGGTCAGGCCGTGCTCCTCGAGCTTCTCGGGCAGGACCTCGGCCCAGATCTCCGGGCGGCGCACGCCCAGCACGTACACCTCGGACACGCCCTCCAGGTCGAGAAGGTCGTCGCGCGCGTCGAACGCGGCCTGGCGCAGGCGCTCCTCGGGCACGTCGCCCGTGACCACGATGGAGATGACCGGCACGTAGGGCCGCACCTCCACGATCTCCGGGTCCTCGGCCGACTCGGGGAACTCGGGCTTGACCTGGTCGATCTCGCTGCGGATCGAGTTGAGCACGCGCTCGCGGTCGGCGTCGTCCTCCATGGTCACGACCACGGCGGTCAGACCCTCGAGCACCGAGGAGCGGATCTCCTTGATGCCGTCGATGTCGCGGATCTCGCGCTCGATGCGCAGGGTGATGGCGCGCTCCACGTCCTCGGGCGTGGCGCCGGGGAAGGGCACGATGATGGAGATCTGCTCGGCGTCCAGCGCCGGGAAGAACTCGCGCACCAGCGTGAACCAGAAGTAGAGCCCGCTGGCGATGATCCCCGCCATCAGCAGGTTGACGGCCACGGGGTTGTCGACCGAGAAGCGCGGGAGGTTCACCGCGCGCTCCCGGCCTGCTCGGCGGACTCGATGGCCTGGACGGCCGCGGGCTCCACGCCCGCCGCGCTCTCCGCGACGCGGATCAGCGAGCCGCCGGCGATCCTCTCGAGGTTGGTGACGATGACCTCGTCGCCTTCCTCCAGCCCCGCGTCGACCAGGGCGACGCTGGGCAGCAGGCGCAGCACGTGCGGCTGCCTCGGCGTCGCGATCGCCTCGCCCGCGTCCTTCCCCGCCTCGCGCTCCGCCACGTAGACCTGCTCGCCGACGAAGGCGATGCGCGGGATGGCGGCCACTCCCTCGAAGCGCCTGCCGTCGATGGTCGCCACCACGAACGCGCCGGGCGCCAGCGCGGACGGCTGCTCCGCGCCGGAAACCACCAGGAAGGCGTTGAAGGTGCGATTCACGGCGTCCACGTCCGGGGAGACGCGGGCCACCTGGCCGCGCCACGCCACCTCCCCGCCCTCGCTCAGGCGGATGAGCGCGGCGCTTCCGGCCTCGACCTCGCCGAAGCGCGCGGCCGGGAGCGCGACCGGCACCTCGATGCGCGAGAGATCGATGATCTCGAAGAGCACGGCTCCCTGCGCCACGCGCGCGCCCGGCTCGGCGAAGCGCGCGCTGATGCGCCCGGCGTAGGGCGCGCGCACCACGGCGCGCTCCAGGTCGAGCTCCGCCTGCGCGAGCGCGGCCTCGGCGCGCGCCACGTCCGCCTCGTCGCTCATTCGGCGCGCGGACGAGCCCGCGGCCTCGGCCTCGAGCTGCAGGACCTGGCGCTCGAGCAGCAGCGTGGCGCGGCGCTGCTGGTCCAGCTCCTGGCGCGAGACCGTGTCGTCGCCGGCGAGCAGCTCGCTGCGCTCCAGCTCCTGGCGCGAGGTCTCGTGCTCGCGCCGCGCCACCGCGAGGCGCTTCTCCGTGCCAGCGCTCTCGATCAGCGTGCGCGCCAGGCGCGCGCGCCCCCCCTCGACCTCGGCGCGCGCGCGCGCCGCGGCGTTCTCCAGGTCGCGGGCATCGATCTGCACCAGCTCGGCGCCTTGCAGCACGGCGGCGCCCGCCTCCAGGTCGGCGGAAACCCAGGCCACGACGCCCGCCACCTCGGCCGCGACCTGGGCCCGGCGCAGCGCCGCCGCCTTGCCGTAGCCGGTCAGCGGCTCGACGAAGGGGCCGAAGGAGACGCGCGCCACGCGCACCGCGGGCCGGCGCAACGCGCCGGTGCTGCGCTCCGGGGGCTTGCGGCTCGCGGCCAGCTCGGAGAGAGTCCAGGCGCCGGCGGCGAGGAACATCGCCGCCAGTCCGATCGAGACCAAGATCCGCCACCTCAGGGCGGCTGGCGCGCGCGTAGAGGGCATCCGCCGACTGTACCGCGCCGCGCGGGGCTTCGCAGCTTCTTGGTTGGGAACCGGAGGGGTTGGTCCGTGGAGCGATCGCGGGCGCTTCCCTGGTTCCCGGGGACGGATGCACGCCTTCCGGTGCATCGTGCGCGCGACGATCGTCGTGTGGCTTTTCGAGGCGGAGGCGATGCTGGCGATCCAGAGTCGTGAAGGTGCGCCGGGTGCAGTGTGTTCGGCGCGCGCTCCGTGGGCTTGCAGTGCGCGGCCGGCTAGGAGACAATCCAAGGAATGGCGGCGAGGAGACTCGCCACCAGTCCGATCGAGACCAGGTTCCGCCACTTCAGGGCGGCTGGCGCTGACGCGGAGGGCCCGACCGTGCCGCGGCGCGCGCCGGCCCGCGAGAGTGCGAAGGCCCAGCGCACCATGGCGCAGGACGACAGGCAGCTCGGACCGCCGTCGAGCAGGATCCTCCTGACTCGCGTTCGCGCCGGGGACGACGACGCGTATCGCGAGATGTTCGCGCGGTACACCGAGCGCCTGGAGAAGAGGATGGTCTCGGCGCTCGGGCCCAAGCTGCGCCGCCGCCTGGGGGTCGACGACCTCCTCCAGGACGTGTGGACGCAGTTCAGCCGGAATGCCGGCCGCCTGGAGTACCGCGGCGGCGGGTCGCTCTACCGCTGGCTGTGCCGCGTGGCGGACAACGTGGTGCGCATGGCCCAGCGCGCGCACGTGGTGTCGGATTGCCGCGCCGTGGCGCGCGAGGACACGTTCCAGCCGGCGCCCGGCTCCAGCGGGTTCGAGGCGCGCCTGCCGGCGTCCATCGACCCGTCGCCGTCGGCCGCGGCCTCGAACACGGAGCGCCTCGAGGCCCTCTCGCGCCTGCTCGGGCGGCTCTCGGACGACCACCGCGGGGTGATCCGGCTGGTCTACGTGGAGCGGCGCTCGGTGGCGGATGCTGCCCAGGTCCTGGAACGATCGCCGAACGCCGTCAAGAAGCTGCTCGGCCGCGCCATGGCGCGCTGCGCCGAGCTCGCGGCCAGCGATTCCTTCGCGGCGTACCGCTCGGATGTCGAGCTGCGCGGGTAGCGCGGGCAGCGCGCGAGCATGGAACTGCCCGACGAACTGAAGAAGCAGCGCACCGCCGACCTCTTCGCCGAGTTCATGGAGCGGCGCAACCGCGGCGAGGCGGTCGATCCCCAGGAGCTCCTGCTCAGCCATCCGGACCTGGCGGACGAGCTGGCCGGAGCGCTCTCCGGGCTGCGCGTCCTCGACCAGATGCTGGCGCAGAGCGGTCTGCCCGGGCCGGGGGACGTGGTCGGCGACTTCCACATCGACCGCGAGATCGGGCGCGGCGGGTCCTCGGTGGTGTACGAGGCGACCCAGCTCTCGATGGGACGCCGGGTCGCGCTGAAGATCCTGCCGCGCGGGGCGCTGCCGCCCGAGCGCCTGCGCCGCGAGGTCGAGACCGCGGGCCGCCTGCACCATCCGTACATCGTGCCGCTGCTCGCCACCGGCCAGGGGGACGGCTTCTTCTGGATCACGATGGTCCTGGCCGACGGCGGGACCCTGGCCACGGCCCTGCAGCGCGCGCGCACCGTGCCGCCCGCCGAGCGCGGGGCGGAGCACCTCCTGGCCAAGGAAGTGCCGCGCGCGGAGAGCGGCGACCCGCGCGCCTACTTCCGCCGCGCCGCCGAGATCGCCGCGGCCATTGCCGACGCCCTGCAGTACGCGCACGAGCGCGGCATCCTGCACCGCGACGTCAAGCCCTCGAACGTGGTCTTCTCCGAGGACGGGGCGCCGCGCCTCGTGGACTTCGGTCTGGCGACGCGCCTCGACGCCGACCGCATCACCGGCGCGGGCGAGCTGCTCGGCACTCCCGCCTACCTGCCGCCCGAGGTGGCCGAGGGCGCCGAGCACGCGCCGTCCAACCTGTCGGACGTGTACTCGCTCGGCGCCACGCTCTACGAGATGCTCGTGCTCGAGCACCCGTTCAAGGCCAAGACCACGCGCGCCCTGCTCGCGGCCGTGGTCGCCAAGGACCCGCCGCCGCCGCGACGCATCCTCGGCTTCATCCCGCGCGACCTCGAGACCATCACGCTCAAGTGCCTGGAGAAGCAGCCGGAGAAGCGCTACGCCTCGGCCGGGGAGCTGGCCGGCGACCTGCGCCGCTTCCTGGCCGGGGACCCGATCCTGGCGCGGCCGCCCGGCAGGGCGGCGCGCGCCCTGCGCGTGGCGCGGCGCAATCCGCTGGCCACCGCCTTTTTCCTGCTGAGCGCCGGGCTGATCCTGCTGCTCGGCGCCATCCTCGTGGAGAAGTCGCTCGACGTGCAGCGCTCGCGCAGCCTGGCCTATCGCTCGGAGATGGAGAACGCCGCGTCCTGCGTGGAGGCCCTCAGCGAGCGCGTGGCGCAGTGGCGTGACCTGCAGGCGCGGCTCGCCGCGGCGCGCGCGCGGCGCGCGCGCTCCGGCGTCACGGCCGAGGACGACACCCTCTACTGGCGCACCGAGGCGGAGGCGCCGATCCTGCAGGCGGAGGTGGAGTCGCTCGCGCGCCAGGCGGAGCGCTCGCTGGAGCGGGCGCGCACCATGACCGACCTGGCGGCGGGCACGGACTACGAGGCGGCCTGGGCCGACCTCTACCTGGCGCGCTGGCGCTGGGCCGCGGCCGCGGGCGACGAGCTGGCGGAGCGCCGCTTTCGCGCGCTCGCCTTGCGGCATGACGACGGCTCCCGGCGCGGCGAGATCACGGCGCCCGGGCGCGTGACGCTCGCCGCTCCTTCCTCCTCCATCGCCGCCTATCTACACCGCTACACCGACCAGTTCCGCGTGCACTCCTCCGGCGACATGCGGCTCGTGCCGCTCCCGTGCGACCGGACCGGGCGTTTCCTGCTGGATGTCGACGAGCAGCGCGCGCTGCCCGACCTCACCAGCGCGCGGCCGGGCTGGCTGCCGGGCGACCCGGTGCTCGAGGTGGCGCAGGTTTTGACGCCGGCTTCGGGCCTGCGCGCCGGGGACTGGATCGTCGAGGTGGAGGGGGCGGCGGCGGGGCTCGGCACCTTCGCCGCCGCGGCCTGCCCGGGGCTCGCGGCGCTCGACTGCGTGCTCGCCGTGGACGGCCGCCGCGTGGAGCTGGCGGAGCAGGTGAGCGTGCTGGCGCTGCGCGCCTGCGAGCGGGACGGCGGCAAGGACCTCGAGGTCGAGGTGGCGAGCGGCGGCGCGCGCGCCGTCCCTGCCGCGGTGCTGCGCGACGCGTCGCTGCGGCGCTTCGACGAGCTGCTCGCCGCCGGTCTGCCGCGCGCGGCGCGCTGCGCGGTGCTGCGCGCGCGGGAGCGTCTGGAGCTCTCGCTTCCCCCGGGCCCGGCGGGCGTGGTCCTGGCGCGCGAGGGCTACGCCCTGCGCCGCGATCCGGAAAGCCTGGTCCTGCCCGGCGAGAGCCTGCTGCTCGACGCGGGATCGTACCTGCTCTGGGTGGTGGACCAGGCGCGCCCGGAGGCCCCCGCGCTGCGCCTGCCGTTCGTCGTTGCGGCCGGGGAGGAGCGCGCGCTCGCGCTGCGCCTGCCCGGGCCGGAGGAGGTGCCGGAGGGCTTCGTGGTGGTGGAGGACGGCGCCGGAGCGTGCTTCGCCCTGCAGCGCGACGAGGTCTCCATGCGCGAGTACCTGGAGTTCCTGAACGCCGCGGGCGCCGGCGCCGCGGAGGCCTGGATCCCGGCCGACGACGAGCGCTCCCTGCAGCTCGTCGCGCGCCAGGACGGCGTCTTCCGGCTGCTCCCGGGCGTCCCGGCGCAGCTCGACGGGCCGGCCGTCGGCGTGTCGCTCGCCGGCGCCGAGGCCTACATCGACTGGTGGTCCGAAAGGGAGCGCGCGCGAGGCCGCGCCTGCGGCGCGCGCCTGCCCTCCGCCGGCGAGTTCTTGCTCGCGGCCGCGGGCGCGGACGGCCGCGCCTTGCCTTGCGGCAACTCCTTCTCCTACCGCTTCCTCGACGGCAAGAACTCGCACTTCGGCGCGGAGCTCTTCGCCCGCCGCGGCGCCTTCCTGGGTGATGAAGCGCCCTGCGGCGCGCGCGGCCTGGCCGGCGGCGCGGCCGAGTGGCTGCAAGGCGGCACGAGCCGCCTGGGGCGCACCACCGCCGGCCGCTGGAACAGCGACCTCGAGGAGAAGCTCGACCTTGGCACCTTCTACGCCGTGCCGGCCGCGGTGCGCTCGGCCCAGCAGGGCTTCCGCATGGTCGTGGACCTCGAGGGATGATGCGCGGTGCGGCGGCGACGCGGCATGGCCTGCCGGCCGAGGGGTCGATCGGCCTTTCCCGTCCGACGCTGCGGAGGGCCAATCCGGCTTACTGGAAGGTGAGCGTCAGTCCGCTGCTGGCCGAGAAGCCGTTGACGGTCAGGGCGTCGGCGACGAAGGCCTGCGTGTGGACGGACTGGCCGGCGAGACCGGGCGGGACGACCGCGGCGACCGCGGCCTGGCCGCCGGAGTCGGTGAACAGCAGAAGGAGCGGCCCGACGAGCGGCCACACGTTCAGGGTGCATGGCCCGGCCGGCACGCTCGCCGGCTGCGCGCCGAAGACCAGGAGCGCCGGGTTGTAGGGCACGCCCTCGTCCAGGAGCAGCGTCACGGCCGCGAAGGCCTTGAGGTCGCAGGGCGCCTCGATCACGAGCCGCGGCGCCTTGCCGCTCCCACCTGGGCAGCCGGACCCGAAGGGGCTCACGCCGTCGCAGCGGCCGGAGATGAGGTCCACGCGCCACTGTTTGTGGTCGGACGTGATGGGCACGCGCCGGAAGTAGTCGCCGAAGCCGTCGCCGTCGACATCCTCGACGCCGGTGACCATCCGGCCGGGCGTGCGGGCCAGCAGGTCGAGGCTGCCGCCGCGCCGGATCTCCATGTCATCGGAGACGCCATAGCGGATGTAGTCGGCCACGGCGTCGCCGTTGATGTTGCCGAGGCCGTCCATGGGGCTGTTGTCGCTGACAGACACCACGGACAGTTCCAGCACCGCGCTGCTTGTTCCATCGAGGAGCGAGATTGCCGGAGTCGATCCTCCGGCGACGCCCAGCGACCACGCCAGCACGTCGCAGGTACCATCGGCGTTCACGTCGCCTGCAGCTCCGGCCTCCCAACCGAGGAAGTCCAGATACCCACCGGTCCAGCAGCGCAGAAGCGACGCGTCGAAGCCCGAAAGCTCGTAGACGGCCCCGGCACCCGCCGGCTCGCCCGGGGCCCCCACGACGAAGTCGGGGCGGCCGTCCTGATTCACGTCCCCGACGGAGTCAGCAGACCGACCGTGGGTGGCCATCCAGACCGTGCCGTGAAGGTCGAACAGGACCGCGCCGTTCATGCCCGAGAACACCTGCACGCGGCCCGCGTCCATCACGCCCAAGACGTCCGCCGTGGGACTGGCCACGAGCCAGTCGGGAAACCCGTCGAGGTTCACATCCCCGAGGCCGGTGACGGTTCCACCGAATATGTCGTAGGCGGCGCTTCCGAAGCCGGTCCAGAGCGTGCCGGCGCCGCCGCCCCCTTCGATGCGCGCCATGCCCGCCCACGTGGCGACCGTACTGTCCTGAGGAGTCCCGATCAGGAGGTCATCGAAGCCGTCCCCGTTCACGTCGCCCACCGCGGAGACCTCGCCCGTGTGGTCCTCGGCGTTCTGCCCGAAGAACGTGGCAAGAGGACTCGTGCAGGAGATCGTCGAGTACACGAACACGGCTCCGGCATTCGGCGCCACTGTCGAATCGCGGAGATCCGACAGCGCGAGGTCCGGAAAGCCGTCACCGTTGAAGTCGCCGACTCTGCACAGGCCGTAGCCGAACTCGCTGTCGTTCGTACCACCAAGCCAGGAGCAGAGGGTGCCCTGTGCCTCTGCCCTCCCACCGATGAGCCAGGAGATGCACAAGAGAAGGGTCGATGTCAGGCATCTTGTCATCGCCGGTTCCTCGCTACGTTCTGATTACCTGATCAGGGCACCAGGAAGGTCGCCACGAACATGTCCTTGGAACCGCCGGAGTTGGCTTGCGCCGCCGGGGTCGGAATCGGCAACGACGAGCCGTCCGTGGCGCCGAGGCCGTCCGCTCCTTCCACCCGGATGGAGAGGTCGTTTACCGCGGCCGGGTGGTCCACGAGCAGGTCGTAGCGCGGCGCGCCGCCTTCGCACGTCAGCCGGACGTCGACGCCCGGAGACGCGTCCGGCCAGGTGAGATGGTCGTAGGCGGGGACCCTCGGCCGCCAGCCAGAGGGATCGCCGATCAGGAAGTGGAAGAGGCCCTTCTGGTCAGCGGGCGCCCAGATGGCGGAGCGAGGAGTCTCCAGGTGGAAGGCGACCATCTGAGCCCGAAGGCTCGGGCCAGCGCCGGTGATGGGAATCACCTGGAAGCCGTCGTCGGTCGAGAGCATCTGGAAGCAGCCCGCGCGCGCCCGGAAGCGGGGCGCCTCCGCGGTCGAGTCGGCGGCGAAGAGCGACGGCACCAGGGAGGCCCGGATGTCCTTCAGCTCGAGCGCGGTGGAAGCGTCAGTCAGCAGAAGAGAAGAGAAGAGAAGAGCATGGAGAGCCTCCTTCGGTGCTACGTGTCCTAATCCAACGTGTTGAGGATACCCGGTTTCCGCGCCGTGGCAACGGGTTTCTCAGGCCGGGGCCTGTGCCACATCCTGGCGGCGCCGCAACCAAACGCAGCGACTCCCCGGGCGACTGCTTCGGCGCCGCCGCGATGTGAAGATCCTGGCGGCTCGTGGCACAGAAGCCCGCGGCCGTTTGTGCGCCGTAGCGGTCTGCCGTAGCATGCCGGCGCATGGAGTTCGCCCGACTCGCGCGCGCGGCGCTCGTGGCCGTGCTGTTCGTGTGCGCCTGCGAAGCGCTGGCGCGGCGCGCCGGCTTCCTCGATCCCACGGTCATCGACGATCCCTACCTCGGCCTGCCCGGCTCGGGGCCGCTCTACCGGCCGGCGCGGGCGCAGGACGGCGCGGCCTGGTTCGAGCGTTCCCCGAACAAGGAGAGCTACCGTCCCGAGCGCTTCCCGCGCGACAAGGACCCGGCCGAGTACCGCGTGTTCTGCATCGGCGGCTCCTCGGTGCGGTCCATCGCCTTCGTCGAGCCGGACGCCTCCTTTCCGCGCCTGATCGAGATCTACCTCGAGGCGCTCCTGCCGGGACGGGTGCCGCGCGTGGTGAACGCCGGCGGCGGCGGCGCCGGCTCCATCCAGAACCTCGAGGTGCTGCGCGAGGTCCTCGACCACGAGCCCGACCTGATCGTGGTCTATCCAGAGGGCGGCGAGAAGAACTACATCCCGCCGTCCCCGCAGGGCGTGCTGGCGCGGCGCGACGACACGAGCGCCCTGCGCGTCGGCGCGCGCCGCCTGCTCGCCCGCCTGCGCGTCTACCACGCGGTTCGGCTGGCCTTCCAGGGGCTCCTGCCGCGCGCGCGCGGCGGCGACGCAAGGCTCTCGGCCTTCTCGGCCTTCGCCATGTACGCCACGTCGCGCGCTTTCGCCAAGGACAGTTTCACGCGTCTGTTCGAGCTGAAGGCGGATCGGCCGCCGGTGCTCATGCGCCACGTCATTCCCGCCGAGGAAGTGGCGCTCGCTCAGGCGCGCCTGCGGAAGAACCTGGCGGCCATGGCCGAGTGCGCCGCGGGGCGCGGCGTGCCGCTCCTCTTCGTGCAGCCGCAGCGCAACCTGAAGTCGTCCTTCTACCTGCGCTTCCACATCGACCCGGACGAGCTCCGGCCGGACGCGCTCGAGGAGTGGCGCGCGGCCTACGCCGCGGGCCTCGCGGCCAAGCGTGCCGGGCGCCACGAGCAAGCGCTCGCGCACCTCTCTGCGGTGCGCGCGTGCTACGTCGAGGATCGGGACGAGATCCTGGCCTTCTACCTGGCCGAGTGCCTGGAGGCGCTGGGGCGGAAGGACGAAGCCCTCGAGGAGTACGCGCGACCCTACCGCAGGCACCCGCTGCACGACCTCCTGCGCGAGGTCGCGGCCGCGCAGGGCGTCCCGCTGGTCGATCCCTTCCCCGCCCTGGTCGAGGCGGCCGCGGGCGGCGCGCCCGGTTACGACCTGTTCATCGACTCGTTTCACCCGGCCGCGGAGACGAACCGCATCATCGCGCGCGCCGTGGTCGAGGCGCTCGCGCGTCACGGCCTGGCGCCAGGACTGGTCCAGCTTGACGGCGCCGCGCTCGCGGCCGCCGAGCGCGCCGTGGCCGAGGTGGTCGCGCGCGCCGCGCCGCCGCCGCATACGCTCATGCTGCGCGCCATCCTCGCCCGGGACTTCGCCGAGGCGGCGCGCATCGGCCGAGCCATTCCCGAGGCGCAGCTCGTGGGCGACCCGCGGCGCGGCGTGCCGGGCGAGATGGTGGTCGAGCCGCTTTACCTCGGGTGGGCGCTCGCGCGCCTGGGCAGGTGGCAGGAGGCGCGCGCGCTGCACGCGCAGCTTTCCGCCACCTGGGGCCGGCGCGGCGCGCGCCTGCCGCCCCTCGACACGGACGAGGCCATGATCCGGAACGTCTTCTCCGGCGACGTGTTCGCCTGGTTCTGAACCATGCGTGAGTCACAGCGAGTCGTTCGGCGCGCGCGCCGGCTGCTCGGCCTGGCCTGGAGCGAACTGCTCGTTCCCGTGCTGGTCGCGGCCGGGCTCTTCTTCATCGCCGTGGCCCTGATCGAGGGCTCGCCGCTTGAGCCGTTCCTGTACGCGGTGTTCTGAGCGCGGCGCGTCCTTGCGCGGGCGCCGGGCTACCCCGCGCCGAACAGCGCCGCGAAGTAGGCGAGAGCCGGCTCCAGGCGGCTCGGGTCGATCGCGACCAGCACCCAGGTCAGGCACACGAAGTGGAAGGTGAGGAGGACGCAGAGGACGCGGTAGAGACGCGAAGCGGCGAGCCGCTTCTTCAGGCGGAAGCGCCGCCGCAGCCACTGCGTCCAGGCTTGGTGCAGGGAGAGGCCGGCGCCGTGCAGGAAGCCCCACGCGATCCAGCCGGCGTTCGGCCCGTGCCACAGGCCGCAGAGCGTCATGGACACGAGGGCGGCGAGATGCGGCCGCAGGCGCGAGGCCGAGCGGCCAGAGAGCGGCAGGAACAAGTAGTCGCGGATCCAGAAGGAGAGCGACAGGTGCCAGCCGCGCCAGAACTCGGCGATGCTGCCGCGCAGATAGGGATTGTCGAAGTTCTCCGCCAGGCGGATGCCGAGCAGGCGCGCCGCGCCGATCGCCAGGTCGCTGTAGCCCGCGAAGTCGAAGTAGGCGAAGAGGGCCACGGCGTAGAGCGCGCTCCAGGCGCGCCACCAGGGTGGGCCGGGCGCATCGGGCGCGAAGGAGAGGATGGGCGCGGCCCACTGCAGCAAGATCGAGCCGAGCACCACGCGCTTCAGCAGGCCGAAGAAGATCCGCTTCACGCCTTCCCCGACGTCGGCGAGATCGGGCCGGCCGAGACGGTCGAAGGTCTCCTTGAAGTGATCGGCGCGCTCGATGGGGCCGGCGATGAGCGCCGGGAAGAACGAGTTGTAGGCCAGGAAGTCGAGGAGGCCGAAATGCAGCGTTCCTTGGCGGCGCGCGTCCAGCACGAAGTGCAGCGCGCGCAGCGTGTAGTAGGACGCGCCGATGAAGAGCACGAGGCGCGATCCAGCCAAGTTGCTGGCGCTGGCGCCGGCGCTCGCCGCGGCGAGGAACGGGAGCTTGGGCAGGAAGAGGAAGGCGAGCAGCGGAGCCGCGGCCAGCCAGAGGAGGGCCCGCGGCGCCCCGCGCGCCGCGACGCGCGCCGCGGCGAAGGCCAGGCAGGACGCCGCCAGGAAGAGCAGCGGGGCGAGCGGATGGAACAGGTAGAGGAAGGCGGCGTTGAACAGGAGCAGCAGGCCGCGCTTCGCCCTTCCGGGGAGCGGCAAGAGCAGCGCCCCGGCCGCGGCCGCCAGGAACAGGAGCGCGCCGCTGCTGATCACGTCCACGGGCGGTCACCGGCGCGCGGCGATGTAGCGCACGATCTTGTCGATGGACTCGAAGCGCTCGACCGAGGCGTCGCCGTCCGGCACCCTGACGCCGTACGCGCGCTCGATCAGGAGCAGGAGCTCGGCCAGGCCGAAGGAGTCGAGGATGCCCTCTTCCGCGAGCGACTGGGAATCGGCGGGCAGGAGCGCGGGATCGCCGCCGATCTTGGCCAGGAAGTGGGCGCGCAGCGGAGCGCGGTCGACGGCGGCGGCGTCACTCATGGTCCGTTCCGGCACTTCTCTTCCGCGGCTCGATCTCGTGCAGGCGGCGCAGGTTGGGGATGCGGGCGATCTTACCGCTGGAGGTCTTGTAGAGCCACTTGTGCGGCGCGACGAACACGCGCTCGCAGCGCGCGTTCAGGCGCTGGAAAACCTGGCGCCTGACGAAGCGCACGATGTCCGCGTGCACCGCGGGGTCCTCGGATTTCGACTCGGCGATCACGATCAGCTTCTGCGTGCCCGTTTCCTCGTCCGCCACGCCGATGGCGGCCACGCGGCCGGCGACCACGGCCGGGTGCTCGGCGGCCAGATACTCGACGTCCTGCGGGTAGATGTTGTCGCCGCCGATGATGATCAGGTCGCTCTTGCGGCCGGTGACGTAGAGGATGCCGCCGGCGCGATAGCCGAGGTCGCCGCTGAAGTACCAGCCGTCCGCCACGCGCTCGGCCGTCGCCTCCGGGTTGTTGTGGTAGCCGTGGAACAGGCACGCCGAGCGGATGGCGATCTCGCCCACGCGCCGCTCGGGCAGCTCCTGGCGGCTGTCGTCCACGATCTTGAAGGCCGTGCCGGCGAATCCGCGGCCCACGCCCAGCAGGCGCAGGGCGCGCGGGTGCTCCGGGGGCACGGGCGCGGCCTCGTGCCTCTCCTGCAGAGCGAGGCGGTCGATGCAGTCCACCTGGATCGGCTCGCGATGGCCGGCGCCGATGACCGAGTTCACCACCTCGGCCATGCCGTAGACGATGCCGAGCGCCTCGCGGCGGAAGCCGGCGCCGGCGAAGCGCGCCGCGAACATCTCATGGCTGTCGTGGAGGCACGGCTCGGCGCCGTTGCCGCACAAGCGCAGAGAGGAGAGGTCGATGCCCGCGAGCTCCTCCTCGCGCACGCGCTTGGTCATGAAGTTGAAGGCGAAGTTCGGCTGCCAGTAGACCGTCGCGCGGAAGCGCGTGATCGCCTCGAGCGCGATCGCCGGCCGGGCCACCCAGTGGACGGGCGAGATGAGCACGAACTCGGCGCCGAGCACGAGCGGGTGGATGGCGGCGCACACGAGGCCCCAGTCGTGATAGAGCGGCACCCAGGTGACGAAGACGTCGCGCGCGTCCATCTCGAAGAAGCCGCCCACGCCGGCGCACTCGGCCAGGATCGCTCGGTGCGAGAGCTCCGCCCCCTTCTGCAGGCCGGTGCTGCCGGACGAGTACTGGATGAGCGCCACGTCTTCCGGCCCGGCGGCATGCGGCTCTCCGGCCGGCGGCGCATCCGCGTCCACCTCCTCCATGACGATGAGACGCGGCGCGAGCTCGGCGGCGCCGGCGAGCAGCCCGACCAGCTCCCGCGCCAGCTCCGCGTAGGCGATGACCGCGTGCGGCCGCGTGCGCAGCGCCAGCGCGCGCAGGTCCTCGCGGTACTTCTCGGCGTGCAGCTTGCCCGTCGGGAAGGGCAGGAAGGCCGGGATGGCGCCGAGCCACATGGCGCCGTAGAAGGCCGGGAGCATGTCCGGGTGGTGGCGCAGGATGATGAGCACCACCTGGCCGGGGAGAGTTCCGGCCGCGGCGAGGCGCGCCGCGTACTGGCGCGTCCGGCGCTCCAGGTCCGCGTAGGTCTGCAGCGCGGGCGGGCCGTCCGGGAAGAGGTAGCGCGCGTGCGTACGTTCTGGCGTGGCGCGCGCGCGCCGGCAAAGGACGTCTATGATCGTGCGCGGTTCGGTCATGCGAAACGTCTCGCGGGCCGGGCCATACAGTAGGGCTCGAGGAGGGCCGCATGTCCGAGTTCCCGGAGTTCATTCGCGACCTGCCGCAGGCTGACGTTCCCATTTCCGGCGTGACCGGCCGCCTGCTGCAGGGCGAGCGGAACCAGGTGGTCTTCTTCTCCTTTGCGCGGGACGTGGCCGTGCCCGAGCACAGCCACGGCGCGCAGTGGGAGATCGTGGTCGCGGGCGAGGTGCGGCTGACGCTCCAGGGCGAGGAGCGGACCTACCGCGCGGGAGAGAGCTTCTTCGTGCCCGCGGGGGCGCAGCACAGCGCACAGGTGCGCGCCGGCTTCCGCTCCATCGCCGTCTTCGATCAGGCGGACCGCTATCGCGCTCTTCCCGCGTGACGCGGGCGGCGCCGCTCACTTGCGGCGCAGGCAGAGCGCGGCGTTCCCCTTGTGGCGCGCCTCGCGGCCGTGCGCGAGGCCCGCGGCGCGCGCGGGCCGCTTCAGTCCCTCCATCTGGCTGGTCCCCACGGCGAGGAGGAGCAGGCCCTTGCCGTCCGCGCGCAGGGCAGCCCCGCAGGCGCTGAGCGTCGCGGCCAGGGCGCGCGGCCCTTCCTTCCACAGGAGGGGGCCTGCGATCAGGTCGTAGCCGGGGTCAAGGGCGCCGGCTGGAGCCGGGAGCCAGGGCGTCGCGGCGAGCGCGGGGGCCGGGACGAGCCGCGTCTCCTCCGTCCGTCCCCAGGCCTGCAGCGCGGCCGCGATGTTGGCGCGCGCCGCTTGCTCGGCCAGCGTGTCGCGCCCGAGCAGCGCGATCTCGGCGGGACGGCGCGTCTCGAGCAGCAGGGCCGGGAGGAAGCCGTGCTCGGGATTGAAGGCCAGGATGCGCTCGCCTCCCGCGGCCGGAGCGAGCGCCTGCGCTGCGAGGCGCGCCAGGAGGGGCGTGCGATGGTGGGGGGAATCGAACTCGCCGACGTCCTTGACCGCGGTCCAGGGGAAGGAGGGAGAAGCGCCGAGCGCGACCTCCGTCCTGCCGTCCTGGCGGCGCCAGGCAGAGAGGAGCTCCGCGCGCCGCCGCGCGGGCAGGCCCTGCGGGAAGC
>JACQZJ010000076.1:65451-91735 GCA_016213895.1 Planctomycetota bacterium
CGGGAAGCGCCAGAAGAGCGCGCGGTGCTCGCGCCCTGCGCTCTCGTGGAGCACTTCGAGCGCGCCCTGATCCGCCGCGAAGGCGGCGCGCAGAGCGTCGATCGCGCCGGCAAGCGGCGCGACGTGCACGAAGGCCACGATCCCGCCCGGACGGAGCAGGGGGCCGGCGCCGAGGAGCAGCTCCTCGAGGCCGTGCTCTCCGGCCTTGGCCGGCACGTTCGAGACGATCAGGTCGAAGGGCTCCTCGCCGGCCGCGCGGCACGGCTCGTAGCCCAAGCCCGCGCAAAGCACGCGCGCCGCGGCGCCGCGCGGGTCGAGCCCGTTGGCGCGGCAGTTGTCCTGCGCGAGCGCGACCGCCAGGCGGTCGCGGTCGGTCAAGACCACCTGCACGGTGCCGCAGGCAAGAGCCCGGGCGATGGCCACGCCGATCGGCCCCGCGCCGCAGCCCAGATCGAGCACGCGCAGAGGCCGTCCCAACTCCACCGCGAGGGGCGCTCCCTTGCGCTCCAGCGTGCGCAGCAGGCGGCTGGTGCCGACGTCCACGGCGGCGCTGCTGAAGAGATCGCGGCCCAGGGCCAGGGCCACGCTCGTGCGGCGGAAGGAGAACGTCTGCGTGCGCGCGATCCACGGCAGGACGGGCGCGGTCGCGGCGGGGCGCTTCACCTTTCGGGCGCTTTCTTGTTCTTCGCCTGGTCGCGCAGCGCCTTGGCCAGGGCGCCGGCCTTGATCTTGCCGGAGAACGACGCCGCGGTCTTGCCGTCCTTCTTCAGCACGACCACGGCGGGCGTGGCCTTGAGCCGGAACTCCTGGAACAGCTCCTCGTGCTCGGCGCGCTCCAGCATGACGGCCACGAGCTGCTCGCCGAAAGCGCGCACCAGCGGATCGAAGAAGACCTCGTGCTGCAGCGCGCGGGCGTCCGCGTTCTCCTGATCCGCGGCGGCGAAGAAGTAGACGAAGCCGCCGAGCTGCTCCTCCGTCATGCGCGTGCGCGCGGCGTCGAGATCGTTCGCCCACTCGAAGGAGGCGTCCCGGCCCGGGGTAAAGCGGCCGTCCATCACCTCGAGCCAGTAGAAGTAGTAGGGCATGAGCTTGTCCGGGAACTCGTGCCCGAGGCCGGGCTGGATGCGGCATTCCACCGAGCGCACCTTGCCCTCGAGCAGTCCCACGGTGCCCTCCGCGGCCCCGCGGTTCGGGTCGTCGCCGCCGGCGAGCGCGATGGCGCCCAGGGCCTTCTTGGCCCGCTTCGGCACCGAACCGCCCTGGAAGCCGGCCGCCATCCAGCAGGCGCTCGCGAACTCGAAGTCCTCGTCGAAGACCAGCGGCGCCAGGTTCCAGCCGCCGTTCGAGAAGCCCAGGCCGTGCAGCCGGCCGGGGCCGATCGCCAGCACCTTGGCCAGGTGGTGCACGATCTCCTTGACCTTCTGCAGGTCGCCCTCGTCCCAGCCCTCCGCGGTCGACTTCGGCGCGCACACCACGAAGTCCCGCTCGGCGAGCACCGCGAAGCTTCCCGCCATGCCGGTCTCCGTGCCGCCGTAGCCGTGCAGCACGATGAAGAGCGCGTACTGCTTGGCGGCGTCGTAGCCTTCCGGCATGACGAGCTGGAACTTCAGGCCGGCGTGCTCCTGGGCCGAGGACCCGGACGGGTAGGGGGGCTCCGGGCCCTGCGGCGCGGCGCCGAGCAGCAGGAAGAGCAGCAGCACGATGTGGTGCATGTTGGCGGCGCGTTCAGAAGAGCGTGTAGATGAAGGGCGCCACGAAGGGGCTCGAGGCGGCCACGACCAGCAGCATGCCGATCGAAAGCACGACCACGAGCAGCGGCAGGAGATACCAGTGGCCGCGCCGCAGGAAGGAGCCGTACAGCTCGGTGATCGAGCCCAGGCGCCGCGCGGTCTTCCAGACGATGAAGAGCACCACCAGCAGCGCCAGCGCCCAGCCGAGGCCGGTCCGGGCGGCCGGCGAGAGCGCGTCCATGAGCCGCTGGAAGCCGAAGATCACGCCGGCCACGAAGGCGACGAGCAGCGCCACCTTGAGCACGGCGAGGACCGGGTTCTCGCCCTTGACCGAGCGCCAGTAGAAGAGGCCGAGGAGGAGCGCGATGAGCGCGGGGACGACGATCCAGGGCGCGATGCCGCCCGGCGCAGCCGCGGGCGCGACGGCGGCAAGCGCGGGCGCGGCCGCGGGATTGCTGCCTGGGCCGAGGAGGTCGGGCGCGCTGAAGCGTTCGAGCAGCACCTCGGCGACCACGCGGTTGCCGGCCGCGTTCCAGTGCCAGTCTTTCTCGTAGTAGAGGCGCTCGCCGGCCGCGGCCTGCGCCGCGAGGGCGGCGCACGGGTCGATCACGGTGAAGCCGGCCTGCGCGCACAGGTCGGCGAAGCGCCGCGTCGGCGCGCCTGCGTCGAGCTGCTCGAGGGAGAAGCCGGGCAGGCCGCGCGGCGGCGTCGCGTCGCCGTGGATCTCCCAGCGGTTCGGGATGATCAGGGCGAGCGGCCGCGCGCCGCTCGCCAGGACCGCGGCGGCGAAGCGCTTCAAGAGCTCGCCGGTGACGCGCCAGGCCGCCTCGATCTGCGCCGGCTCCGCCTTGAGCAGCGGCGCGTCCTCGAGGAACGCCTTCTGGCCGCCGATCTTCACCGTGTGCCGGCCAGAGAGGCGCAGCAGGCGCAGCTTCTGCACGAAGCTGCCGATGGCGGTGTGCGCCCGCCACCAGGGCGTCTTGCCCGGATCCGCGAGCGCCGCCGCGCCGCGCGCCAGGGCGTTCCCCGCGAGCGTGAAGCAGGGCTTGGGCTTGTCGAAGTAGCTCTCCTGGGTGTTCCAGTACACGTCGTTCAGGTAGGGCGCGAGCACCACGAAGTCCGGGGCGTAGCTCAGGCCTTGCTCCTCGAGCCAGAGCAGCTCCTGGTCGGTCGAGTAGCCCTCAGTGCCGCCGTTCAGGATCTCAACCTCGTGCCCGCCGGCCCGGAGCGCGCGCTCGAACAGGCGCAGGAAGAGGTCGTCCTCGTTCACCGCGTAGCCGAGCGTGAACGAGTCGCCGACGAAGAGCACGCGCCGCGCGCCGGCGGCCCTGTCCTTGGCGACCTCCGCGCCGCGCATCCCGGCGCCGTTGATGGCGAAGGTCACGTCGAACTCGGACGTGCTCCTCGCGGTGCGCGCCGCCGGCTCCTTCTCCCAGCCGAGGGTCGGGTGGAAGCGGTTGATGGCCGGCGCGGGCGCGCAGCCGCCGAGGCGCAGGCAGCCCTCGAACACGAGGAGCAGCAGGGCGAGGGTGACCAGGTAGCCGAGCAGTCTGTTGATCACGGCCTACTTCCCGTTCTTGGTCACGACGAAGCGGTTGTTGTAGATGAGGGCGTCCATGCCGGACTTCATGAAGGTGTTGAAGGCGTTCTCCGGCGTCTCGACGATCGGTTCGCCCTTGAGGTTGAACGACGTGTTCAGCACGCAGGCCACGCCCGTGGCCTCGCCGAACTTCTCGATGAGGCGGTGGTAGCGCGGGTTGTGCTCCCGGATCACTCCCTGCAGGCGGCCCGAGCCGTCGATGTGGGTGATGGCCGGGATTTTGTCGCTGATCACCTGCGTCACGTAGAGCATGAAGCGCGTCGGGTACTGCCCGGCCGCGTCCGGCAGGTCGAAGTACTCCGGCACCTTCTCCATGAGGCACGAGGGCGCGAAGGGCCGGAAGGCCTCGCGGAACTTGATCTTGGCGTTGACGATGTCCTTCATTTCGGCGCGGCGCGCGTCGGCCACGATGGAGCGCGAGCCGAGCGCGCGCGGGCCCCACTCGAATCTGCCGCTGTACCAGCCGATCACCTGGCCGCCGGTGATGCGCTCCACGCAGTGGTCCAGGCAGCGCTCCTCGTCGTTCACCTCCTCGTAGTGGACGCCTTTTCGGCGCAGCCAGTCCGCGACCTCGGCGTCGCCGTACTCGGAGCCGAGGTAGGCGTGCTCCATGACGAAGCGCTTCTCGTGGCCCAGCAGGTGGTTCCAGGCCCACATGGCCGCGCCCACCGCGCCGCCGTCGTCCCCGGCCGCGGGCTGGATGTAGATGCGCTTGAAGGGCGTCTGCTGCAGGATCTTGTAGTTCGCCACGCAGTTCAGGGCCACGCCGCCGGCCATGCACAGGTTCTCGGAGCCGGTCAGCTCATGCAGGTGGCGGGCCATCTTGATGAGGATCTCCTCGGTCACCACCTGGATCGACGCCGCCATGTCCGCGTAGTAGGTGTCCATGTGCACGTCGGCGCGCGCCGGATCGCGCGGCTCGCCGAACTTCTCGATGAACTTCGGCGAGATGGTGCTCTCCGCCGAGTAGTGGTAGGCGAAGTAGCGCATGTCGTGCCAGAGCGAGCCGTCGTCGCCGATGCGCACGATCTCCTTGATCTTGTCCACGTAGCGCGGCTTCCCGTAGGGAGCCATGCCCATGAGCTTGTACTCGCCCTCGTTGACCTCGAAGCCGCAGAAGGCGGTGAACGCCGAGTAGAGCAGGCCGATGGAGTGGGGGAAGCGCATCTCCTGCTTGATGTCGATGCGGTTGCCGCGTCCTACTCCCATGGTGCTCGTGGTCCATTCGCCGGCGCCGTCGACCGTGAGGATGGCCGACTCGGCGAAGGGCGAGCAGAAGTACGAGGCGGCGGCGTGCGACATGTGGTGGTCGGCGAAGAGGATCTTCTTCGCCGGGACGCCGAGCTTTTCCTGCAGCAGCGACTTGACCCAGAGCTTGTCCGTGAGCCAGGTGAGCATGGACTCGCGGAACACCTTCCACGACTTGGGGAAAGTCTTGAACGTCGACAGGAGGATGCGCTCGAACTTCACGAACGGCTTCTCGTAGAAGACGACGAAGTCGAGGTCCTGCACCGTGATCCCCTCGTGCGCCAGGCAGAACTCGATCGCCTTCAGCGGAAAGCCGTGGTCGTGCTTGACGCGCGAGAAGCGCTCCTCCTCGCCCGCGGCGACCACCGCGCCGTCCCGGATCAGGGCGGCGGCCGAATCGTGGTAGAAGAACGACAAGCCGAGGATGTACATCGAATCGGTCTTCCTGGGGTGAGAGTGCGCTCCAGCGCGGCCCGGGCGGGCCGCGTCAATCCTGCCTGCGGGCCTGCCTGAGGCTGCTGTTCGCCGACTTCCACGGCGTGAAGCTCGAGCCGCGCCGCGGATAGCGGCGCATGAAGGGGTCGCCGAGGAAGCGATAGAAGACGCCGACCGGCGCCACCAGCAGGACGTAGAGGATGGTCAGCACGAGGCGCGACATCATGTGGCCGAACTGTTCGAGGAAGAAGCGCACGTTCGGGACGAGGCCCTTGGGCTTCTCCCGCGCCGTCATCTCGTACTTGGCCTTCTTGAAGCCCTCGCCGACGTTCTGCGGCGGCGGGCTGACCGCGCCGTGGGGCGCCAGATTGGTGCACGATTCCGACATCCTTCGACCTCTCGGGGCTTGAGCCGGTCCGTACACCAGGCATCGGACAGGCGCGGCGGCGATCTTCAGCGGATTGCAGAGCAAGGGAGTATAGCGGCCGGCCGCGGCGTCAGCCGCCGGCGAAGAACGACTCGAGCAGGTTCTGGGCCACGCGCAGGCGGTAGGCGGCGGTCGAGCGCAGGTCGTCGATGGGGGAGATCTCCTCCTGCAGCGCCTGCCTGGCCTCGGCCAGCGAGCCGCCCGCCGCCAGGACGGCCTCGGTGCGGCGCAGGCGCAGGGGCACGGGCGCCACGCTGCCCACGGCCACGCGCGGCACCGGGCCGACCAGGGCCGCCATGACCACCTTCGAGATCGCCTGCGCCGCGCGCGCGCCGACCTTGCGGAAGCGCTGCGCGCCCTCCGGGAGCAGCGGGATCTCGATCGCGGCGATGATCTCGCCGTCCGCCAGGGCCGTCTGCCGGTAGCCGGAGATGAAGCTCGCGATCGGCAGGCGCCGCTCGCCGCGCGCGCTCTGCAGCACGACCGCCGCCTCGGCGACCATGAGGACAGGGAGCGAGTCGGCCGCCGGCGAGGCGTTGGCGATGTTGCCGCCGAGGGTCGCGCGGTTCTGGATCTGCAGGCCGCCGATCTGCCGGGCCGCCTCGGCGAGGAGCGGCAGGCGCGCCCGCACCAGCTCGGCCCTGGCGATGCGGGCGAAGGTGGCGAGTGCGCCGATCGAGAGCATGTCGCCGTTGGCCTCGATCCGAGCCAGCTCGCGCAGCGGCCAGAGGTCGAGGAAGCGCCGGCCGCGCAGCGCGCCGGCGTTGGCTTCCACGAACAGGTCGGTGGCGCCGGCGATGGGGCGCAGCGCCGGGTCCGCGGCGAGCGCGCAGAGCGCCTCCTCGAGCGAGTCCGGCCGGACGAGTTCCAGGTCGGACGCCGCGGTCCTCATGCACGCGCCTTCTTGATCGAGCGGTAGATCGCCTGGTAGCCGGTGCAGCGGCACAGGTTGCCCGCGAACGCGGCGCGCACCTCCTCGGCCGCGGCGCGGCTTCCCAGGGCGTAGGCCGTGAGGATGAAGCCCGGCGTGCACGCGCCGCACTGCGTCGCGCCCTGCTCGACGAAGTGCCGCAGCAGCGGGTGGTCCTCGGGAACGCCCTCGATGGTCAGGACGCGCGCTCCCGCGACCTGGCCGAAGGGGACGAGGCACGAACAGACCGGCTCGCCGTCCAAGAGCACCGTGCACGCGCCGCACTCGCCTTCCCCGCAGCCTTCCTTGGTGCCGGTCAGGCCGCAGTCCTCGCGCAGCACGTCCAGCAGGCGCTTCATGGCCGGCGCCTGGACGTCGACCTCCCGGCCGTTCAGGTGGAACCGCACCGCGCCTCCATGATCTTCTCGGGCGTCGCGGGGAGCGAGCGCAGGTCGTAGCCGGCGTTCCTCAGGGCGTTGATCACCGCCGGCGCCGGGCCGTCGATCGGCGCCTCGACCAGTCCCTTGGCGCCGAACGGGCCGTGCCGGTAGGGAGTCTCCAGGATCACCACGTCGAGCGGCGGCACGTCGAGAGTGGTGGGGATGGCGTAGTTGGCGAGCTGGTTGTTCGCCATGCGTCCCTCCTTGTGCACCACCTCCTCGAGCAGGGCGTAGCCCAGCCCCTGCACGCTCCCCCCCTCGATCTGCCCCTTGGCGAGCGCGGGGTTCAACGCCTTGCCGAAGTCGAGCACCGCGGTGAGCCGCCTGGGGCGCGCCTCGTAGGTCACCGGGTCCACCTCCAGCTCGACGACGTTGCACCCGAACGTGTACGTGCCGTAGGCGTCGCCGCGGTAGTGCTCCTCGTCCCAGACGCTGCCCGGCGGCCTCTCGTACTCCTTGGTGATGACGAGCGGTCCGTGCAGCTCGAGGTACTCCTCCGGGGAGAGCGACCCCAGCCTGTCGCGCATCTCCTCGGCGCAGCGCTGCAGGATCCCGCCCACGATCATGCTGGTGCGCGAGGCCACGGTCGGGCCGCTGTCCGGCACGCCCGCGGTGTCCACGGGCGCGATCTCGATGTACTCGTAAGGCACGCGCAGCGTCTCGGCGACGATCTGCGGCAGGACGGTGTGCGCTCCCTGGCCGAGTTCGGTGCTGGACACGTGGATGCGCGCGCCGAAGGCGGTCAGCTCGAGCGCGGCGCGCGAGGCGAGCCGCTCCTCGCCGGCGCCGGTGAAGCCGGCGCCGTGGAAGAAGAGCGAGAGGCCGATGCCGCGCCCGCTGCCGCGGTTCCTGCGCCACTTGCCCTGGAAGTCGGTCCGGAGCGCCGCCTCGCACAGGACGTCGAGCGCGCTGCAGTCGGCGCCGAGCGTCTGTCCCGTGGCGGTGGTGTCGCCCGGCCGCCAGGCGTTCCTCTCGCGCAAGGTGAGCGGGTCGATGGCCAGGCGCTCGGCGATGCGGTCCATGTGCGCCTCGGCCGCGAACTCGGTCTGCGGGGCGCCGAAGCCGCGGAAGGCGCCGTTCGGCGGCGTGTTGGTCATGACCGCCCGGCCGCGCACGTGCACGTGGTCGCAGCGGTACGGGCCCGTGGCATGCAGCGCGCCGCGCGAGATGACGACCGGACTGAGCGTGGTGTAGGCGCCGGCGTCCATGAGCACGTCGATGTCCATGGCGGTGATGCGGCCGTCCCAGGTGACGCCGGTGCGGTGGCGCACGACCGCCGGGTGGCGCTTGGTGGTCGCGGCCATGTCCTCCATGCGGTCGTAGACGAGCTTCACCGGGCGGCCGCTCTTCAACGCCGCGAGCGCGGCGTGCGCGGCGATCATGGAGGGGTACTCCTCCTTGCCGCCGAAGCCGCCGCCGGTGACCGCCTGCACCACGCGCACCTTGCCGCCCGCGAGCCCGAGGACGCGGCAGAGGGCCGCGTGCACGTAGTACGGGCACTGCAGCGAGCCGTGAATCGTGACGCCGCCGTTCTCCGGCACGGCGATCACGCCGTTCGGCTCGATGTAGAGCTGCTCCTGCCAGCTCGTGCGGTACTCCCCTTCGACCACGACGTCGGCCGCGGCGAAGCCGCGCCCCGGGTCGCCCTTGTCGATCTGCACCTCCTTGAAGATCGTGCTCGAGCGCTCGGCGTCGAGGAGCGGCGCGCGCGCGTGGTATTCGACGTCGACTCTGGCCTGCCACAGGGCCGCGCGCTGCGGGTGCGCGACGATCAGGAGCGGCTCCTCGGCGTGGCGCACCACGCCGTCCGCCAGGCAGGGCTGATCGTCCGCGATCAGCGCGATGACGTTCTCGCCGGGGATGTCGCGCGCCGTGACCACCGTGAAGCCCTGCTCCTCCAGGGCGTGGCGCACGGCCAGGACCTCGCCGCAGGCGATGGTGGAGCGGATGGTGCGGGCGTGGAGCATCCCCGGGAAGGTCATGTCGTCGACGTAGCGCGCCGTGCCCCTGACCTTCGCGACGCCGTCCTTGCGCTCTTCGCTGTGTCCGACCGAGTACATGCCGCCTCGTCGATCGGGTCTGCTGACCGCGCCGAGATTGTATGCATCCTCGCGCCCCTCGTCTTGAATGGAAAAGGGACCGGCGGCGGGTATTCTGCGCGCGGTTGCGGGCCTGGAGGCGCGGAGGAGCGATGCAGGAGCTGGCGTCCGTCTTCGGGCGGGAGCAGGGCGCGGAGAGTCTGGACGCGGCGCTCGCGGCCTGGGCGCGGCGCCAGGGGGCGAGCCCGGTGGAGCTGCTCGCGCTGGCGTGCTGCGAAGCCGCGGCCGGCCTGTCCCGGCCGGGCCTGGGCGGCCGCGCGCCGCTCCTCCTCGCCAACCACGGCTGTCGCTACGAGTTCGGCAGCATCCTGCTCGCCGAGCAGGAGGCCGCGCCGCCCTGCAGCGGCGCCGCTCCCCCGGCCCTGCTGGTGCGCATCTTCGGCCACGGTCCGGCGCTCGCCGAGGACGCGGCCGGCGCCGCAGCGGCCGGCCGGCCGTGCGCCGCGCTCCGCGCCCTGCTGGAAGGGCGCTCCCTGCCCTTCGTGGCCGAGCTGGCCCGGGTCTTCCGCTCGCTCGGCGTCGACCGGCTCGCGGCGCTCGTGGACGGCGGGGCCGTTCCCGCGGCGGCGCGGCCGCTGTTCGCGGCCATCGCCAACGCGCGCCTGCAGGCGCGTAGCGCGTGCCTCGACCTGCTTGAGCACCGGCCGAGCGCCCCCGCGCTCTACCTGATCCTGCACGGCGTCGTGCTGCGCGGGCCGGCGGGCGCCTCCCTCTTGCCCTGCGGCGGCTACCTCCTCGACCGCCGGGGGAACGGCGCCCCTGGCCGCTACGCCGGCCTGGGCGACGATCCGGCGCGCTACCGGCTCTCGCGCGAGGGGGGGCGCGCGGCCGTCGCCGACGAGGGCAACGGCGTCGCGCGCGCGATGACCGACTACCGGCGCTGGGCCGGCCAGGAGCGCGCCGCGCTCGCCTGGCCGGACCTCGCCAGGGACGAGCGCCTGCGCCGTTTCATCGACCTGGCGCGGGCGCGTGGCGCGCGCGCGGAGCGCTCGAGCGCGGCAGATCTCAAGGTCGTCCTGCGCCTGCTGGCGCAGGAAGCGCCGGTGCAGGCGGCCCTGCTGCTGTGCGAGGAGGGGATCGCCGCGCCGCGCCACGTTCTCGACCTCGCGGGCGGCGCGGTCACGGCCGCGCGCGTGCGCGCGGCGCGGGAGATCCTGCGCGCCACGGAGCCGCGCCTGGACGAGCTGGACGAGGACCGCGGCAGCGCGCTCTTCCGCGCGCTGCTCCTGCGCTGAAGGCGCGCGCCGCCGGTATCAGAGGATGTCGAGCTGCAGGCCGTTCGACGTCTGGTAGTCGTGCGACATGCCGATCGTGGTGAAGTAGTCGTTCGCTCCCTGGGCGTAGAGGGTCACCAGGCTCGGCACGGGCGGCACGTAGAGGTTCCAGACGCCGCCCTGGGTGGGCGATTGCGCCAGGATCACCAGCGGCACCAGCGCCACCTCGCAGCCCGGGACGAGTTCCGGCAGGGCGATGCCCGGGATGATCGGCGTCACGCCGACCATGAGGAACTGCTGGGCGAGGAAGGTGTTGCAGCAGGTCTGCGAGGCGGTCAGCTCGAACCTCAGGTTGCAGGCAGTGGCGTCGTAGACCGCCGACAGCTTGGAATCCTGGCCGAAGAACGTGCAGGTGTTGCCGTAGGGGGTCGCGGTCACGCTGCTGGCGCACGAGGAGGCGGCGTCGTTTGTCTGGCAGAGAAGGCCCAGGGCGATCGCGAGGGCCGCGAGGAAGCGCTTCATGCAGGACTCTCCCGCTGGTGAATGACGGCTGGGTGCGCGAGGCCGCCTTGGCCCCGGCGTTGCCCCTTTATGATACGGCGGTGCGCGCCGTGCGTCCAGCGCGCGTCACGGGTGCTCGTCCAGCAGGTCGGCGAGCTGGGAGAGGGCGCGGTGCAGCAGGTTGCGCACCGCGGCTTCGCTCTTCCCCATCTCCTGCGCGATCTCGGCGCGCGACAGCCCGACCAGCCGGGAGAGCGTGATGACCTCGCGGTAATCCTGGGGCATCTGCTCGAACGCCTTCTCCATGGCCTCGACGTGCTCGCGCGCCATGAGCGCCCGGCTGGGCGTGAAGAGCGTGCGATACACGTTGCTCAGGCGCAGCTCGGCCGAGTCATCGCCCTCCCTGACTTCCCGGCCGGCGGCGCGCTTGGCGGCGCCGTAGAACTCGCCGCGGTTCGCGATCTTGCGCAGCGCGGTCTTGTAGAGCCAGTGCTTGAAGGCGTTCTCGCCCGGGTACTGGTAGCGGTCGAGGTGCTCGAGGACCTCGCGGCAGACCGACTGAGCCAGGTCGGAGCACGATTCCTTCTGGCGCAGGACCGCACCCATGCGCAGGCGGATGAAGGCGCGCAGGCCGGGGAGGTGGCGCGCCAGGAGCTCATCCAGGGCCGCTCCGTCGCCCTGGGACGCGGCCAGCACCAGTCTGCTCTCGTCCACTTCGCTCTCCACCGCCGGGCCGGCGCGATTGTACCATCCGCGCCAGGAGCGCGCGCGGCCGGCCGCTTTCGCCGCAGGCGCGCGTTTCTGGAGCGCGCTCGCATGGAGAGGGTCATCGGAGTCTGTTCCTGGTCGCTCCGGCCCGAGAGTCCGCGCGACCTGGTCGAGCGCCTGCGCGCCGTCGGGCTCAGGCACGTGCAGCTCGCTCTCAAGCCGCTCAGGATGGGCGTCTGGCCGCTCGCGGAGACCAGCGAACGGCTCGCCGCGGCCGGGATCGAGATCCGCTCGGGCATGTGGCAGCCGCTGGGCGAGGACTACAGCTCGCTGGCGGCCATTCGCGCGACCGGCGGCGTGCGGCCGGACGCGCGCTGGCGGGAGAACCTGGCCGCTGCCGAGAAGGACGCGACGCTCGCCGAGCGGCTCGGCATGCGCCTGGTGACGTTCCACGCCGGCTTCTTGCCGCACGATCGGCACGACCCGGAGCGCCTGGTGATGCTCGAGCGGCTCGGGCAGGTCGCGGACGTCTTCGCCGCGCGCGGCTGCGACGTGGCCCTCGAGACCGGGCAGGAGAGCGCGCAGACTCTGCTCGCGGTACTCCAGGACCTCGGTCGGCCCGGGGTCGGCGTGAACTTCGATCCGGCGAACATGATCCTCTACGGCATGGGCGACCCGATCGAGGCGCTCGAGCGGCTCGGCGCGCGCGTGCGCCAGGCGCACGTCAAGGACGCTCTGCGGGCGCGCGTGCCGGGAGAATGGGGCGAGGAGGTCGCGGTGGGTCGCGGCGAGGTGGACTGGCGCCGCTTCTGCGCCGCGCTCGAGCGCGCGCGTGCCGGCTGCGACCTGATGATCGAGCGCGAGGCGGGCGAAGACCGCGTCGCCGACATCGGCGCCGCGCGCGACCTGGTGCGGGGGCTCCTGGCATGACGAACGCGATCGGCGTCGGCATCATCGGCCTGGGCTTCATGGGGCGCGCGCACCTGCGCGCCTATGAGCGGGCGGCGGCCGCGGGCTTCGGGAACCGCCTCGTGGCGGTGTGCGACAGCGTTCCCGCGCGGCGCGCGGGGCACGCGGCCGAGGGCGGGAACCTCGCCCGCGGCGCGGCGGACGAGCGCCTCTTCGATGCAACGCAGGTGGCGGGGTACGAGCGCGTCGAAGACCTGCTCGCCGACGAGCGCGTGCATCTCGTGAGCATCTGCACGCCGACCGAGACGCACGTGGACCTGGCGCTCGCGGCCCTCCAGGCAGGCAAGCACGTCCTGGTCGAGAAGCCGCTGGCGCTCGCTGCCTCCGAGTCGGCGCGCCTCGCCGCCGGCGCGCGCGCCGCGCCCACGCTGTGCCTGCCCGCCATGTGCCTGCGCTTCTGGCCGGCCTGGAGCTGGCTCAGGGAGCGGGTGCGGGACGGCGCGCTCGGCGCGGTGCGGAGCGCGGTCTTCCAGCGCCTGGGTTCGCGGCCGCGCTGGGCGTCGTTCTACGGCGACCCGCGGCAAAGCGGCGGTGCGCTCTTCGACCTGCACATCCACGACGCCGACTTCGTGCGCTGGTGCTTCGGCCCGCCGCAGGCGCTCGCGGCCACGGGCGATCTCGACCACGTGACCGCCCTCTACCGCTACGCGCGCGGCCCGGTCCACGTCGTGGCCGAGGGCGGCTGGGACCACGCGCCGGGCTTTCCCTTCCGCATGCGCTACGTCGCGGTGTTCGAGCGAGGGACGGCGGACTATGAGTTCGGGCGCGATCCGGAGCTGCTGCTCGCGCAAGACGGCGCGCGCGCGCCGGTCGCGCTTCCTGACCTGGACGGCTACGACGGCGAGGTGCGCCACCTGCTCGGCAGGATCGCCGCGGGCCGCCGCGAGCTGGCCGCGACCGTGGACGAGGCGGTGGCGCTCCTCGAGATGCTCGAGGAGGAGCGGCGCCTGCTGGCATAGCCCGCGGGAGACCGGCGGGCGCGCGCCTCCTACAGCGCCAGGACGCGGTCCATGCGCGCGGCGATGTCCTCGAGCCGCGCGCGGTTGCCGCCGCCGACCTCGGCCGTGGCCCAGCCCTGAAAGCCGATCTCGTCGAGCGCGGCCATGTCCGTGGGCCAGCCGCAGTCGCCCTCGCCGATCTCGACGTCGAAGCCCCGCCACAGCCCTTCGTCGTCGCGCTTCTTGCGGCTGAACTCCTTGACGTCGAGCTTGAGGATGCGCCGTCCGAGGATGCGGATCCACTGCTCGGGCCAGCCGGTATTCACCACGTTGCCCACGTCGAAGTACCAGCCCACGCAGTCGCTTTCGAACTCGTCGACGTAGCGCGCGGCCTCGAGCGGGCTGAGGAGGAAGTGGTTCCACACGTTCTCGAAGGCGATCTTCACGCCCAGCTCTTGCGCCAGCGGCAGCAGCTGGCGGATCTCGGCCTGGGAGCGCGTGTAGGCCGCGTCGTAGGGAACGGCGGCCGAGACGACCGCGGGGACCACGAGCACGGTGGAGGCGCCGACCCGCTCTGCGGCGCGCAGCGCCGTCTCGAGCGCCGCGCACCCTTCCGCGCGCACGCCCGCGTCCGGATCGGAGAACGGCCGGCGCCAGTGCGCGGAATCGACCACGCCGGGAACGGCGAGCCCGCTCTTGTCCCGGGCCGCCGCGACCTCGTCGAGGTCGAGGTCCGACGGGCTGTCGATCTCCACCCCGTCGAAGCCCAGCTCCTTGAGCAGGCGGAACTTCTCCTCGAGGGACAGGTCGCCCGCCACCATGCCGAGCTTGACCGCCTTCTTGATGTCGCGGCGCGGCGGCTCCGCGCCCGCCGCGCGGGCGAAGGGCGCGAGCAGCAGGCTCGCTCCGCTGGCCGCCAGGAACTCACGGCGCTTCATGCCCGCCTCCTCGTTCAGAAGAACCGCGTCTGCCCCGGCACCGGCACCGGGTCGAGCGGCACGTCGCCCCAGGCGAGCGTCTCCGGGCCGAGTTTCTGCTGCGAGTTGAGCGCCTGCTCCCAGGTGATGGTCTGGCCGGTGTAGGCCGCCATGCGCGCCATGATCGCGAGCAGCACGCTGGTCGCCATCCAGGAGCCGTCGTTGCGCGGCGTTCCCGCGCGGATCGACGCGAACAGCTCGTCGTGCTCCTGCTGGTACATGTCGTTGCCTTCGCCCTCGGGCACCCAGGCGTTCGGGCCGGTGATTGCGAGGTTGCTCCAGCCGAGGATGGTGGCGTTCCCCTTCTCGCCCAGGATGTAGTCGCTGTTGTCGTTCGAGCAGTTGGCGATCTGGCGGCACATGTGGAAGGCCTTGACGCCGTCGCCGTAGTCGAAGGTGGCGCTGAAGTGGTCGTAGACGTTGCCGCTCTCCTCGCCGGAGCGCGCCTGGCGGCCGCCCACGGCGGTGACCGTGAGCGGCGGGCGGTCGCCCAGGAGCCAGGACTGCTTGTCGATGCTGTGCACCGCCTGCTCGACGAGGTGATCGCCCGAGAGCCAGATCATGTGCTGCCAGTTGCGCAGCTGGAACTCGATCTCGCTCCACTCCGGCCGGCGCGTGTGCGTGCCGAGCGGGCTGGTGTTGTAGGTGCTGTAGACCGCGCGCACCGCGCCGATGGCGCCGTCTCGCAGGCGCGCGTAGAACTCGCGGTGGCGCGCGCTGTAGCGCCAGCAGAAGCCGCTCACCAGGGCGAGCCGCTTGCGCTCCGCCTCCGCCACGGCCGCGAGCACGGCGCGCACGCCGGGCGCGTCCACTGCCATGGGCTTCTCGCAGAAGACGTGCTTGCCCGCGGCCACGGCCGCGGAGAGGTGCGCCGGCCGGAACCAGGGAGGAGTGGCCAGGAGCACCACGTCCACGCCGCTGTCGATCACCTGCTGGTAGGCGTCGAAGCCGGCGAACCTGTGCTCCTCGTCCACCTGCACGCGCTCTGCCACCTCCGGGCCGAAGTGGGCCGCGAGGTTCGCGAGGCTCGCGTCGACGCGCTCGCGGAAGAGGTCGCCCGCGGCGGTGAGAATGACCGTGCCCGCTTCGGCCGAGAGCGCCTGCGCGGCGGCGCCGGTGCCGCGGCCGCCGCAGCCGATCAGGCCCACCTTGAGCACGTCCGGGTCCGCGGCACGCGGCCGGGCGCGCGCCGCGGGAGCGATCAGCGGCACGACCAGGGCGGCGGCCGATCCTTCCAGGAAGCGCCGCCGCGAGATGCCGGGGCGCGCGAGCTTGCGAAGCTGTTCCATGGCGAGCCTCCTCGAGGAACGTGTGGTGCGTCTGGCGGGACGGCTCAACCGTCCTGCTTGTCCTGTTCTTGCTCCTTGGCCGCGCAAGGCGGCGCGTCGCTCGAGATCACGCGGAAGCCGGCGAAGGGGCCGTCGGCGAGCCACCAGGTGCTGCGCGGGATCTGCGGATCGCTCGCGTTCCACATGCGCGAGGGCTCCCGGCGCGTGGCGCAGCGCAGGCGCCGCGCGTTCTCCTCGAAGGAGCCGCCCATGAGGTAGTGCTTGCCGTCCTCGGCCAGGCACCACTCGCCGGCGTTGCCGTGCATGTCGAACAGGCCGAAGGCGTTCGCCTGCTTGGTTCCAACCGGGTGGGTCTTGCGCTCCGCGTTGCCCGCGTGCCAGGCGATGGCGTCGAGGCCCGCCTCGTCGTCCCCGCAGCTGAAGGCGCCGGTCGCGCCCGCGCGGCAGGCGTACTCCCACTCGTACGCGGTCGGCAGGCGGAACGTGCGGCCGGTCTTCTTCGTCAGCCAGGCGCAGTAGGCCTCGGCTCCCTGGTGGGAGATGGAGATGGCCGGGTAGCCGGCGTGGCCGAAGCCGCGGTCCGTGGCGATGTACGGCTTGGTCGGGCGGGTGTGCGCGTCCACCTCCTCCTGCACCTTGCCCTGTTCCTCGAGCGGCAGGTCGAGGCCGAAGACGAAGACGTCGTAGGCGTCCCAGGTCACCTCGGTGGCCGCCATCCAGAAGGACTCGATCGGGACCTGGCGCGCGCCTCCGGGCGCGGCGGGATCCTCCACGGCCAGCGTCCCCGCTGGGATCCTGGCCATCTCGAAGGTGACCGTGGTGCCGGCCAGGGTCTCCGTCCTTTTCTCTCCCTGGGCGCCGGCCTCGCCCGCGACCTCGGCGCCGGGGACGGAGCAGAGCAGGGCCGCGAGGGCGAGCGCGGGGGCGATCGGGATGTGCATGGGATCTTGTCCTCTCGGGTCGGAGGAGTATAGGAGGCGGACGTCGCGCATCACCAGCCGGGAGGCGGCCGTGTTCGTGCTTCTGCTGTCCGTTGCCTTCCTTTCCCAGGTTCCAGCCGCCGGCGGCGCCGCCGCGGAGTCCGCCCGTTTCGAGTACCGCCAGATCGTGATGGGCGTGGAAGCGCGCATCGTCCTCTACGCGCCTGCCGAGGCCGCGGCGCGCGGCGCGGCCTCGGCCGCCTTCGCCCGCATGCACGCCGTGGATGACGCGCTCTCCGACTACCGGCAGGACAGCGAGCTGATGCGGCTCTCTGCGCGTGCCGGCCAGGGGCCGGTCGCGGTGAGCGAAGACCTCTTCGCCGTGCTCTCGCGCGGCCAGGAGATCGCGGCCGCGAGCAGCGGGGCCTTCGACGTGACGGTCGGGCCGCTGGTGCGCCTGTGGCGCGCGGCGCGCGCCGCGGGGCGCCTGCCCGACGCGGCCGCTCTCGACGCGGCGCGGCAGCTCGTGGGCTTCCAAGGCGTGCGCCTCGACCCGGCGACGCGGACTGCGGAACTCCTGCGGGCCGGGATGCTCCTCGACGCGGGCGCGCTCGGCAAGGGCTACGCCTGCGATTGCGCCCTGGGGGCGCTCCGCGCGCAGGGCGTCGAGCAGGCGCTGGTCGATCTGGGCGGCGACCTCGCCGCGGGCGCGCCGCCGCCTCTGCGCGCGGGCTGGCTCGTCCTGGCGGGCGCGGGCGGCGAAGAGCGGCCGCTCGTGGTGAGCCGCGCCGGCGTGGCGACCTCGGGTCCGAGCGAGCAGTTCCTCGAGGCGGACGGCGTGCGCTGGTCGCACATCATCGACCCGCGCACCGGCTACGGCCTGTGCGATTCGCTCGGCGTCACCGTCGTGGCGGGAGACGGCGTCAGCGCGGACGCGCTCGCGTCAGCCGCGAGCGTGCTCGGCAGGCGCGAGGGGCGGCGCGTCGTGGCGGCGGCCGGGGCCTCGGTCATCTTCCACGACCCGCGCTTCACGCCGCTCTTCGACGGCGAGACGCTCGCCGGCTGGGTGACCGAGGGCGGCCGCTACGACGGGAACGCCCTCTGGAGCGTGGAGGACGGGGCCATCACTGGCCGCGTGGGAGAAGACGGCGCCGGCGGGCTCCTCTACACCGCGAAGCGATACGCGAGCTTCATCGTCGAGCTGGAGACGTGGCTCGACGAGCCGTTCGACTCGGGCGTGTTCGTGCGCATGGCTCCCGAGGGCAAGGGCGCGCAGGTCACGCTCGACGTGCGCGAGGGCGGCGAGGTGGGCGCGATCTACGCGGACGGGTTCCTGGCGCACAACGAATGGGCCAAGGAGCGCTTCCTCAGGAACGCGTGGAACCACGTCGAGGTGCAGGTCACGGGCTTCGACATGCGCGTCGAGGCATGGCTGAACGGCGAACGCATCAGCGACTACTTCGTGCCGCCCGCGAGCGCGGGCTACGCGCCCACCGGATTGATCGGCCTGCAGGTCCACGGCGGGCGCGATGATCCTCCCGGAAACCGCGCGTGTTTCCGGAACGTCCGCATCCGCGAGCTGCCGCTGTTTGGCGCGGACCTCGAGGGATTCGTGCCGCTCTTCAGCGGCCTGGACCTCGCCGGCTGGCGGGAGGCCGGCGGTGCGGGCAGGTGGTGCGCGCAGGACGGCGTGCTCGATCTCGTGGGCGGCGGCGCCGCGGGCTGGCTCTGCACGCAGGAGGAGTTCGCCGACTTCCGCCTCTCCCTCGAGTATCAGGTCGTGGGGCAAGGGAGCGCCGCCGTGCTGCTCCGCGCGGTAGAAGGCGGCGGCGCGACGCTTCGCGGCCGCACGCTCGAGCTTGGCGGCGGCGCGTGCCCGGGCGAGTGGAGCCGGCTCGAGGTGCTCTGCCAAGGCGCGCGCCTGGCGGCGGCTCGAGACGGCGTACCGCTGCGCGACGCGGGCGCGGAGGCGAGGCCCGGGGAGCCGCCCGGCGAGTACGCGCGCTCTGGCTCCATCGCGTTCGAGGCGCCGGCAGGCGGCGCGCCGGGGGAGGTCTGCGCGCGCTTTCGCGACGTCCGCGTCCTGCGACTCTGAGTTCGCCGCGCGGGGATTCCCTACATGTCTGCAACCGTGCCGAACTTGTTGCCGAGGTAGGCGTTGTCGATTCCGCCGGCCGGCAGGAAGCAGTCGTAGCCGCCGCTCTTCTTGGCCGTGTTCTCGACGAACGCACTGTACGAGCAGTTGATCTGGAGCCCGTCGCTGGTGCTCGAGGTGATGGTGTTCCTGAAGAACAGGCAGTACGCGGCGTCGGCCGCCACCCAGAAGCCGTCGTCGCCGGCCTTCTTGACCTTGTTCTTGCAGAACGAGCCGTTCAGGCAGTGAACCTCGAAGCCGTCGCCCGCGGTGCTGCTCACGTTGTTCTGGTGCAGGACGTTGCCGATCGCTCCGGACGCGACCTCGATGCCGTCGTCGTCCACGCGCAGGACCGTGTTGCCGAGGATGGTGGCGGCGTCCGCTCCCGTGTCGAGGTAGATGCCATCCTGCCACGCGCCGTCGATCTTGTTCTTCACCACGAGCGCGCCTTCGGTCGCGGCGCCCCCGGCGCCGAGCCAGATGCCCTTCTCGCCGCACTCCTTGATCGTGTTGCCGTCGATCGTGTGCGCGGTGCCCACGGCGACGATGCCGTTCCACCCGATGTGCAGCAGCGTGTTGCCCAGCAGGCAGGCGTTGTCGCCGTCCACGTCGATGCCGTCGCAGATGACCCACTTCACGGTGCAGTCCTCCACGGTGACGCGGTCGCTGAGGAAGGCCTTGATGCCGTCCACGCCCGATCCCGTGACCGTGCAACCCTGGATGAGCACGTCGGTGCTGAACATCACGTTCAGGCCGTAGTCGAAGGTGGCTCCTTCGAGCCGCAGGTTCTTCAGGTGGATGTTGCGCGAACTCGTGACGCTCAGGGGAATGGCCCCCTCGCTGTGGATGATGACCTTGTGGCCCTTCTTGGCCTGCAGGGTGAGCTCGTCCTTGTTGGCCAGGGTGACGGCCTCGAGGTAGATCCCCTGCGACACCTCGATGATGTCCCAGTGGCCGCTCGTGGCGTTCACCGCAGCCTGGATGGTGGGGAAGTCGGCGGGAACGCGGATCGTGGTGGCCTGCGCGGCGGCGGGCAAGAGCGCCGCGGCCAGAAACGACACTGCGCGAAACGTGTTCATGGCGGTTCTACCTCGGGTCGTAATGCCTGACGGTTGGCGCCGCGGCCAGCTCACGTTCGATGATACCGCGTGCGCACGGCGCGTCCGCGAGGTGCATGCGGCTCGGCCCGCGCCGCCGCTGTTCTGAATGGGATCGCGCGCTTCGACGCTACGCGCCGACCGTGCCAAAGTTGTTGTTGATGTAGGCGTTGTCGATACCGCTTGGCGTCGGGAGGCAGTCGTACGCGCCGCTGCTCTTGGCCGTGTTCTCGATGAACGCGCTGTACGAGCTGCTGATCTGGAAGCCGTCGCTGAAGCTCGCCGTGGCCGTGTTCTTGAAGAAGAGGCAATACGCGGCATCCGCTGCCACCCAGAAGCCGTCGTCTCCGGCCTTCTTGATCTTGTTCTTGCTGAAGGAGCCGTTCCAGCAGTGGATCTCGAACCCGTCGCCCTTGGGGCCGTCCACGCTGTTCTGCTGCAGGACGTTGTTCGTGGCTCCGGCGGCGACCTCGATGCCGTCGTCGTCCACGTGCTTCACCATGTTGCTGAGGATGGTGTTGGCGTCCGCTCCTGAATCGAGGTAGATGCCGTCCGACGACCCGCCGTCGATCTTGTTCTTCACCACGAGCGAGCCCTGGGTCGCGGCGCCGGAGAGGCCGAGCACGATGCCTTTCTCGCCGCAGTCCTTGATCGTGTTGCCGTCGACCGTGTTTGCCATGCCCTCGACCCGGATGCCGTTGAATCCCGCGTGCTGCACCGTGTTGTTCTGAAGGTGCGAGTTGTTCGCTTCCAGGTTGATGCCGTTCCACAGGACCCACTTCACGGTGCAGTCCATGATCGTCGTGCGGTCGGTCAAGAAGACCTTGATGCCGTCCACGGCTGCGCCCGTGACCGAGCAGCCCTTGACGAGCACGTCGCTGCTGTACATCACGTTCAGACCGTAGGAGAAGGCCGAGCCCTCGAGACGCAGGTCCTTGATGTGGATGTTGCGCGACAGCGAGACCGTGAGGGGAGCGCCCGAGTCGCTGTGGATGACGACCTTCTGGCCCTTCTTGGCCTGGAGGGTGAGTTGATCCTTCTGCAGGAGCGAGACGGCCTCGAGGTAGGTTCCCTTGGACACCTCGATGATGTCCCAGTGGCCGCTCGTGGCGTTCACCGCCGCCTGGATGGTGGGGAAGTCGGCGGGAACCCGGATCGTGGCGGCCTGGGCGGCGGCGGGCAGGAGCGCCGCGGCCAGAAACGCGAGCGCGTGGGTTGTCTTCATGGCATCTCCTCCAGCGGTCGTGACGCCCGCTGCCCGACCTGGCAGCCAGCCTGTAATCGAGGATACCACGGCACCGCGCGCCGCAGGCCCTGGCGCTTTCGTGAAACACGCATGAGGCCCGCCGCCGGCACGCCGCCGCCCGCGCCGTCCCGCGGAGGTTGCGCGCGCGCCCTAAGCGCGCCCTGATCTTGCCTGCCTGGCGCGCAGCGGCCGAGAGCGGCCGGCGGCCGCCTGGCGGTTCCCCGTCCACGGACGATCATGAGCATGCTCGCTGGCTCACCATTCCCCGCGGCTCGCGAGCGGCGCGGACCTCGCCGCGGCCGCTTTCTCCTGCTCGCCCTGACGGCGTGCACGTCGTTCCTTTGCGGCGCGCGCCTGGCGCGCGGCGAGGAGGACTGGCCGGACCTGCCGGGAAGCGCCGCCATCCAGGCCGCGGCCGCGGACTTCACCGCCGCCGTGGCTGAGGATCCCGAGACCTCGCAGCGGCCGCTCTGGATCTACTGGCGCGAGGTCTACCGCGAGAGCGGCTTCCCGTCCTGGTGGAAGAACGGGCACCTGGCCCAGGCGCCGGACGTGGCCAAGGAGCTGCGCGTCTACAAGTGGCACCTGCCGCGGGCTACGGGCCGGATCAAGGACGCACGCGTGGGCCTGCTCTACGAGGTCCAGTTCGTCACGCCCGAGTACACGCGCTTCATCGAGACGCCCATGGGGCCGATCGGCGAGGAGGGTTCGCAGGAACTCGCGCGGCAGACGCGCTACGGCATGGCCTACCTGCAGCACGACGCGGCGCGCGGCTGGTGGTTCAACCTCAACGGGCCGGAGCCGCTGCTCTGGCGGACGCTCGCGGAGCACGAGGGCGATCTGCGGCGCTTCGCCGACGCGGGCTTCGCCCTTGGCTTCTGGGAGGAATGGGCCTACACGCTCGAGGTGCTGAACCGCCAGCCCTGCGACGGCCTCTCCTTCCGCATCCGGCTCTCCCAGCAAGGGCCGCCGGAGAAGCGCGAGGTTGGCGGCAAACGGGTGACCGTGCACGTCTTCGATCGCCACCAGAACCACCTGAAGCTGCAGGACCACTACCTGATCAACGGCGAACAGCTGGCGCGCCGCGCTTCCGGCAGCATCCGCGCCGAGGGCAGCACGGCCGCTCCGCAGGGCGAGACGAGCCCGCCCGAGCGCATCCAGCTCGACCAGAACGGCGAGGCGGTCATCGAGGTGTTCTTGGACTTCGCGCGCCTGGCGCATGCGGCCGGGCAGCAGGTCGACGGGGTCCACCTGCCGGAACGGGGCCGGCCGCTCGAGCTGAAGATCGAGGCGGTGTACGCGGACCTGGGCCCGGACGGGCGCGAAGTGCTGCTCGCGCGCGGCGAGCGGACGCTCCAGGTCGAGCACGCCGCCCTGGTCGAGGACCTGCGCGTCAAGGAGCGCTCCTTCGTCGGGCATCCCGGCGCCGTGGTAGGCCTCAGCCGGTACGACGACCCGGTCGGGCCGCGGCGCGTGCTGCTCGTGGACGCGGCGCATCCCGAGGGACGGCCCTTGATCATGGGCGAGACCGTGGCCATCGGCGACAAGATCCGGGTGGACGCGCGCGACATGCACGTGGGCGGCAAGCCGGTCGTTGCTCCCGACCTGGAGGACTGGCACGGCTACGTCGCGCTGCGCCCGCGCTTCCTCGACGGGATCGCCGGCGAGCTGCAGGTGAACGAGATGTACGGCCGGACGTCTCTCTTGATCGGGCCGAGCCCGGAGGTCACGGGCTTCAAGCCGGCGGGCGCGCAGTTCATCGGCTGGGTGGTCGGCGAGGCCCTGGAAGAGGGCGGCAAGGGCGCGTGCAAGCTCGCTCTCGGCACCTGCGGCGCGCTCGCCGTGGGTCTCTACGACCTCTACGACAATCCCAAGGACGCGTTCACGGTCATCGCGGTCGCGACGGGCATCGCGCCCAAGTTCATCCGCCTGCGCTCGCTCGTGGCCCTCGGGTTCAACGCGGCTGGTGAGATGGCCATGATGACGCGCCAGGGCCGGCCCGTGCTCTACACCGCCGCGGCGCCGGAGGGCGTCGAGGTGGCGGCAGGCATGACGGCTGGAGTCAAGGCGGACGGCACGGTGGAGATCTCGGCGACGACCGAGGAGTTGGCGCAGCGTGCGGACGAGGCGATCGATCTGCTGCGCCAGCCGCCGGTCGAGCCGCTTGCCGCCGCGCCGAGCGCAACACCGGCGGACGGCGGATCCGAGCGTCGCTGGCTCTGGCCCGCGGCCCTGGCCGTGGGTCTGGGGCTCATCCTGCTGCTCATCCGCGCCGCCCGGATCGGAGGCAAGCGCTCATGAAGAACCGAACGAACGGCGCCGCGGAGGGCGCCCGGTCGGACGCTCTCCGCTGGGAGGCCGGCATCCCGCTGGTGACGAACCCGTTTCTTTGGGTCGACATGGGCAAGGCCCTGGGCATCGCCTACGTGTTCTTCTCGTGCCTGATGCTCTGGATCCTGCGCGAGGAGCCCTGGGAGGAAATCTGGCCGGCGTGGCGCGTGGTGACCTTCTGCGTGCTCGGCGTGCTGGGCCTGCTGCTCTTCGTGTGCCTCGCCGTGTACCGGAACCGCTTCGCCGCGCGTTTCCTGCTGGACGCGCAGGGCGTGCGCTACGAGAGCGGCCGCCTGGCCAAGGCCGCGGCCGGCATCGCGGTCGCGGCCGGCGCGCTCTGCCGGAGCGCTGCGCTCGCCGGCTCGGGGCTCCTGGCCGCCAGCCAGAGTTCGCTGTTCCTGCGCTGGCAGGAGGTGCGGAAGGTCAGCGCCTTCCCGCGCTTCAAGGTGATCACGCTCTCCAACTCGTGGCGGCCGGTGTTGCGGCTCTACTGCCCCGATGGGGCGACCTACGAGCGGGCTCTCGCCATCGCAGGCGCATCGATTCGCCGGGCGGGAGCGGGCTCTGGCCCGCGACCGCCGAGCTGCCCTTAGCCCGGGTATCTCACCACCGGTGCGCGAGCGTCGACGCAGCGCGTGAGAATCGGAACAGGTGGAGACGGGCGGACCGCACACGGCCGCGGGACAGACTGTCCTGGCCGAGACCTCGTCGCCGAGATCGAGGCGCGAGGAGGAAGTCAACTCGGTGGAGTTCCTGACGACGAGCAACGACGAGGTCGGCGACGAGGGCCGGCCAGGCGCGGACCGGTGGTGAGGGGCTTCGGTGTACCGCTGTCGATGCCGGCAAGAGCGCAAAGACCACACCAGGGCGCTCGCGGCGGTCCATGCGGCCTACTGGAAGGTGAGCGTCAATCCGCTGCTGGCCGAGAAGCCGTTGACGGTCAGGGCATCGGCTACGAAGGCCTGCGTGTGGACGGACTGGCCGGCGAGACCGGGCGGGACGACCGCGGCGACCGCAGCCCGGCCGCCGGAGTCGGTGAACAGCAGGAGGAGCGGCCCGACGAGCGGCCACACGTTGAGGGTGCATGGCCCGGCCGGCACGCCCGCCGGTTGGGCGCCGAAGACCAGGAGCGCCGGGTTGTACGGCACGCCCTCGTCCAGGAGCAGCGTCACGGCCGCGAAGGCCTTGAGGTCGCAGGGCGCCTCGATCACCAGCCGCGGCGTCTTGCCGCTCCCACCGGGGCAGCCGGACCCGAAGGGGTTCACGCCGTCGCAGCGGCCGGAGATGAGGTCCACGCGCCACTGCTTGTGGTCGGACGTGATGGGCACGCGCCGGAAGTAGTCGCCGAAGCCGTCACCGTCCACGTCCTCGACGCCGGTGACGTTCCAGCCGGGAGTGCGGGCCAGCAGGTCGAAGCTCCCGCCGCGCCGGATTTCCAGGTCCATGGAGACACCGAAGCGGATGTAGTCGGCCACGGCATCGCCGTTGATGTTGCCGAGGCCGTCCATCGGGTCGTGGGAGCTCGCGGTCCCCACGAAATGGTCCAGCAGCATGTTGCTCGTTCCATCGAGGAGCGAGATCCCCGGGTCACCTCCTCCGGCACCGCTCAGGGACCAAACGAGCACCTCGCAGGTGCCATCGGCGTTCACGTCGCCTGCGGCTCGGGGTCCGAAGCCAAGGAACTCGTAGGTGCCACCGATCCACGAGCGCAGAACCGACACATCGAGGCCGGACAGCTCAGAAACTGAGCCGTAGCCCCCGGGCTCCCCGGGGGAGCCGACGATGAAGTCCGGGCGACCGTCCTGGTTCATGTCCCCCACCGAGTCAGCGCCTGAACCGTACGCGGCCTGCCAGACCGTGCCGTGAAGGTCGAACAGGACCGCGCCGTCCTTTCCGGAGAACACCTGCACTCGGCCCGCGTTCGCCACGCCCAAGACGTTCGCCGTTGGACTGGCCACGAGCCAGTCCGGGAACCCGTCGAGGTTCACGTCGCCGAGGCCAGTGATAATTCCGCCGAACCAGTCGTAGGCGGCGCTTCCGTATCCGCTCCAAAGCGTGCCAGCGCCGCCACCTCCCTCGATGTACGCCATGCCTGCCCACGTGGCGACCGTTGTGTCACGAGGGGTCCCGATCAGGAGGTCGTCGAAGCCGTCCCCGTTCACGTCCCCTACTGGGGAGACCTCACCCATGCGGTCCTCTGCGCTCTGCCCGTAGAACGTGCCGAGAGGACTTGTGCAGGAGGTCGTCGAGTAGACGAACACGGCCCCGGCATTCGGCGCCGCTGTCGAATCGTAGGGATCCGACAGCGCGATGTCCGGAATGCCGTCACCGTTGAAGTCGCCGACTCTGCACAGGCCGCCACCGTACGCGCTGTCGCTCGCACCACCAAGCCACGAGCAGAGCGTGCCCTGGGCTTGTGCCTTCCCGCCGAGCAGCGAGCAAATGCACAAGAGAAGGGTGAGTGTCAGGCATCTTGTCATGGTCAGTTCCTCGCTACGCTGTCATTGCCTGATCAGGGCACAAGGAAGGTCGCGACGAACAGGTCCGTGCTGCCGCCGAAGGTGGGTTGCTTCGCCCCGGTCGAAGTCGGCAAGGACAAGCCGTCCGTGGCGCCGAGGACGTATGCTGCGGCGCCACTCGGGTTGACCGCCACCGCGTAGCCTTCGTCGGTCGAGAGCATCTGGAATCAGCCCGTGCGCGCCCGGAAGCGGGGCGCCTCCGCGGTCGAGTCGGCCTCCTCGGCGAAGAGCGGCGGCACCAGGGAGGCCCCGATGTCCTTCAGCTCGAGCGCGGAGGAAGCGTCAGTGAGCAGAAGAGAGGAGAAGAGAAGAGCATGGAGGTCCTCCTTCGCAGTGCTCTGCGTCCTGATCCTGTGCGTTCAGGATACCCGGAATCCACGCCGTGGCAACGCGGTTTGTCCGCCGGGGCTGTACGGACCGTCGGGCTCGACGAAACTGGCCGCAAGGCACCCGTCCATTCATTCCGGGGCGGGAGCGGGCTTTAGCAGCCCGTCGAAGAAGTCATCCTGCCTGCGGCGGCGCCTCTCGGCCGATCTCTGCGTCGCGAGATCC
>JACQZJ010000147.1 GCA_016213895.1 Planctomycetota bacterium
CAGCGCGCCGCGCGGCGCACCCTATGAGTTCGGCTCGGAGAACGTCTCCGACCTGGCGCTCAGCGCCGAGATCACGCCGGCTGAGGGCTGCCGCGAGGTGCGCTTCGTCATCTTCGCGGACGGCATCGAACACCGCGCCGTGATCGGCGTCGGCGCGGGCGCGGGCGCGCGGCTGGAGTCGGGCTTCCGCGCGCGCGCCGGCGAGGAGCTGGAGCCGGTCTTGCCCGGCGGCCAGGTGGTCGTGGCCGCGAGCGAGAGCGCCTTCCTCCTGCCGGGCGAGTCCGCCGCGGTCTCCTTCTGCCACGTCGACCAGGAGCTCGTCCTCGAGATCGACGGCGAGCCCGCGCTGACCTACGGCTACGAGATCTCCTACTCCCTCGGGCCGCAGGAGAGCGACGCGGCCTATCCCGCGCCGCGCACCTCGGAAAACGCCGTGGAGCTCGAGGTGCGCGGCGCGGGCGCCGCCCTCGAGGACATCACGGTGCAGCGCGACATCCACTACACGACGCCGGGACATGGCGGCCGCCAGCAGCTCGACGTCCCCGAGGATTCGCTCCTCGCCCTCGGCGACAACACGCAGAACTCGAGCGACGGCCGCGTCTGGGCCGCGCAGGTGGTCACCCTCCGGGACGGCACGCGCGTCTGGCGCGAGAAGCACGACCTGGGCGACGTGCGGGAGTTCGTCGACATCCACGGCGAACGCCATCGCACTCCCTTCGGCGAGGAGCCGGTGGTGCGCGACGACTTCTCCGACCGCTTCCACTTCGTGCCGCGTCGCCTGCTGCTCGGCAAGGCCATCGCCGTGTTCTGGCCGATCTATCCCCACTTTCGCTGGAAGCTGATCCGATGACGTCCGCCAATCCGCAGCCCGCGCGCGCGCCAGGGCGCGCCGACCAGCACGAGGGCAAGCGCCCGGCGCTCCTGCAGGCGAACGGCCTGGTCAAGATCTACGGCAACCGGGCCGTGGTCGACGGTGTCTCCTTCCACGTCAACGCCGCGGAGATCGTGGGCCTGCTCGGCCCGAACGGCGCGGGCAAGACCACGTCCTTCCTCATGACCGTGGGGCTGATCACGCCGGTCCAGGGCAGCGTCGTGTTCGAAGGCGTGGACGTGACGCGCGAACCGATGTACAAGCGCGCCCGCCTCGGCATCGGCTACCTCTCCCAGGAGAAGTCGGTCTTCCGCCAGCTGACCGTGGAAGAGAACATCCTCGCCGTGCTCGAGGCGCGCGCCTACCCGAAGCCCAGGCGGCGCGAGATCGCCCAGGCCCTGCTGGAAGAGCTGGGCATCGCGTCGCTCGCCAAGCATCGAGCCGAGACCCTCTCGGGCGGCGAGAGCCGCCGTCTCGAGATCGCCCGCACGCTCGCCACCGATCCGCGCCTGATCCTCCTGGACGAGCCCTTTTCCGGCGTCGATCCCAAGGCCAAGCAGGAGATCGCCGAGATCCTGGTCAGCCTGAAGCAGCGCGGCATCGGCGTGCTGCTCACCGACCACGACGTGCACTCGACGCTCACGACGACCGACCGCTCGTACATCATCAACGCGGGCCGCATCCTGCGGGAGGGCCTGCCGCGCGACCTCGCCCGCGACCCGGAAGTGCGCCGCGTCTACCTGGGCGACAAGTTCCGCTACGAGCACCTGCAGGGCAAGGTCTGATCTCCCGCGGCCGCGCTTCCGCGCGGCTCGGTAAGCCCGGCGCGCATCTCGTTCTCCGGCGGGGGCTTGCGCGGGCCAGGCAGCGCCCGGCAAGCGGAGCTGGGCGCCTTTCACACACGGGCAGCGCCGGAGTTGTTTCGTTCGCGAAACAAGCCGCTTGACAAACCTGCCTCGAATCGCCATCTCGTTTCCCAGGATGGTGGAAGGTCGGCGCTGGCCATCCGATATTGGGTGATCGAGCGCCTGCCAGCGCTGACCTGGCCTCAGCGGGAGGGTGGTAGTGGTCGACGGATCGCCCGGAAACCGGACGTTGCTGGTCGTCGATGACGAGGATGCGGTTCGCCGCTCCTTGATCGCTTTCCTGCACCAGAGCGGGTTTCCGAGCGCGAGAGAGGCGCGGAACGGGAGCGAGGCCCTCGACGTCCTGAGCAGGGAGCGCGTCTTCCTCGTCATCACCGACATCTCCATGCCGGTGATGGGCGGTCTCGAGCTGCTCGCGCGCATTCGCCGCGAATACCCCGAGACCGACGTCGCGGTCGTCACCGGCCACCTCGAGCTCGACTTCGCCATCCAGGCGATCAAGAACGGAGCGTTCGACTACTTCAAGAAGCCGTTCCGCTTCGAGGAGGTCATCGGCACCGTCAACCGCGTCATCGAGAAGCAGCACCTGCAGCGCCGCTCCCTCGAGCTCGAGCTGCTCAAGGAGCGCCGCCGCGCGGAGGATCGCCACCTCAAGGACTTCGTGCTGGCGCTCGCCAAGATCACCGACATGAAGAACCCGTACACGCGCAAGCACTCCGACCGCACCTCCGAGATCTCGCGGTTGATGGCGGAGCGCATCGGACTCGGCGCGGACGACGTCGAGCGCATCTGCCTGGGCGCGCGCGTGCACGACATCGGCAAGATCGCCGTCCCGGACCACGTCCTGGACAAGCAGGGGCGGCTCACCGAGGCGGAGTTCGACCTCGTCAAAGAGCATCCCGCGCGCGGCGCCGACCTCTGCCAGCGCGTGAGCTGTCTCATGCCCGTGGTGCCGATGATCCGCTGGCACCACGAGAACCTGGACGGCTCGGGCTACCCCGACGGCCTCAAGGGCGACGCGATCCCGGTCGACGCCCGCATCGTGAGGATCGCGGACTACTGGGACGCGATCACCTCGCAGCGCTCCTACCGCAAGCCCATGACCACCGACGGCGCGGCGCGCCAGATCGAGTACGAGTGCGAGTGGGGCCGCCTCGACCCGGACCTGGCGCGCGTCCTCCTGGACTGCGTCGGCGCGGGCCTGGTGCAGCGCGTGCGCGCCTCGGCCACGGTGTGAAGCACCAGCGCGCGTTCCTCAGCCGAACAGGCGGCGCTCGTCTTGCCGTGCTCAGGGCCGATGCCGTCATGGTGGACGCGCGGGACGATCACTCCCTCTCCCGGCCGGGACCACCGCCCTCGCCGCGTCTCACGCGCTCTTCCCCGCAGCGTCCGTGAACAGCCCGAACCGCTTGCACCCCTCGATGACGCCGGCGGCGAACTGCGCGGTCGCGAAGTGGATCCGCTCCGCGATGCCCTGCTCCGCCGCGCGGCGCCGCACTTCCGCCTTGAGCTCCTCCGGCGCGTTGCCGACGACGATCGCGTTCACTCCCGAGAGCAGCGCCGGCAGGTCGTTCCCCGAGTCGCCGGCGAAGACCACCCGGTGCGCGGGAGCGCCGCAGCTCCGCCGCAGGTGTTCAAGAGCCGAGTCCTTCGCGCCGCACGGCGGCAGCACGTCGACGAGCCCCCGGTTCTTCACGACGTCCACGCTGGTCATGACACGGGCCGGGACACCCTCTCGCGACAGCCGCTCCTCGATCCAGCGCTCCGCGGCGTCCAGGTCCGACGGCCGCTCCACGTAGTAGCTGCGCTTGAACTCCCCCTGGTGCTCCTCCTCCTGGGCCAGGGCGCCCGGGCAGCACTCGAGGATCGAGGCGACGTCGTCCGACGTCCGCCCGCCCCACGACTCGAGCAGGATTCGCCGGTACGACCGGTCGAGCCGGAAGTGGTCCCCGCTTCGCACGTGGACCGACGTGCCGACGTCGCAAACCAGGTAGTCCGGCGACACGAGGCCGGCGGCGCGCACCCCGTCCAGGGCCAGCGTCCGGTGGCGGCCGGTCACGTACGCGAGGCGCAGGCCGACCGTGTCCCGCACCAGGCGATTGAACTCACGGATCTCGCTCCGCTGGCGCTCATTGGCTTCTGGTGGTATGAGCGTCCCGTCCAGGTCGGCCCCGATCAATGTCGTCGCGGCCATGTCCAGTCCATTGCCCAGAGTCTCCTGAAGGCGGCGAACGCCCGCTGCGACGCGACGGGCGATCTCGCCCGTCCTGTTTTTGCCCTTACGAGGAAGCCGCCGCTCGGCTATTGGATACACAACAGTAGCCGCCGGCGCGCGCAGCGGCAATCCATCTCGCTGGCGGCGCGCCGAGACGGGGACGACCCCGGCGGCGGCAGCACGAACCAGAGGATCCAGGGAGATGGAATCAGAGCGAGGACTCTACGTCCTCATGATGAGCATCCACGGCCTCGTCCGCGGCAGCGACCTCGAGCTCGGACGGGACGCCGACACCGGCGGGCAGGTGACCTACGTGGTGGAGTTGGCGAGGGCTCTCGCCCGCGAACCGCAGGTCGCCCGCGTGGACCTGCTCACCCGACTGGTCCACGCCAGGAACGTCGACTCGATCTACACGCGACCGGTCGAGCAGATCGCTCCCAAGGCCTACATCGTGCGCGTTGGCTGCGGCCCCCGCCGCTACCTCAAGAAAGAGCGGCTCTGGCCCTACCTCGACGACTTCGCCGACCAGACTCTCCAGCACATCCGCCGCCTCGGCAGGGTTCCGGACGTGATCCACGGGCACTACGCCGACGCGGGGTACGTCGGCTCCGAGCTGGTGGGCATGCTGGGGGTGCCGCTCGTGTTCACCGGCCACTCGCTCGGCCGAGTCAAGAAGGCGCGCCTGCTGGCGAAGGGCCTGACGGAAGAGCTGATCGAATCCCGCTACAACATGGCCCGGCGGATCGAGGCCGAGGAGACGGCGTTGAACAGCGCCGCCCTGGTCATCGCCAGCACGCAGCAGGAGGTCGAGGAGCAGTACGCCGGCTACGACCGCTACGTGCCGGAGCGAATGAAGGTCATTCCTCCGGGAGTCGACCTGAGCCGCTTCTCCCCCCCGCAGCCGGGCGCGGACCCGCCGCCCATCGCGGCGGAGATCGACCGCTTCCTGAGAGACGCGCGCCGGCCGCTGATCCTGGCCATGGCGCGGCCCGACGAGCGCAAGAACCTCGAGGGGCTGGTGCGCGCCTTCGCCGAGAACGAGCAGCTGCGCGCGACCTGCAACCTCGCGATCGTCGCCGGCAGCCGCGACGACATCAACGCGCTGGACAAGGGACAGCGAAGCGTCCTCGGCCGGCTGCTCTACCTCTTCGACCTCCATGACCTCTACGGCCAGGTCGCCTATCCCAAGCACCATCGCCACGACGACGTGCCCGACCTCTACCGGCTCGCCGCGAGCCGGCGCGGCGTGTTCGTGAACCCGGCCCTCACCGAGCCGTTCGGCCTCACGCTCATCGAGGCCGCCGCCAGCGGGTTGCCCGTGGTCGCCACGCGCGACGGCGGACCGAGCAGCATCGTCGCGGCCTGCCAGAACGGCGTCCTCGTCGACCCGCTCGACACGCGGAGCATCGGCCGGGCCATCCTGGCCGCGGTTCGCGACGACATGCAGTGGCAGCGCTGGTCGGAGAACGGCATCCAGGGCGCGCAGGAGCACTTCTCGTGGACGAGCCACGCCCGGCGCTACCTTTCCGAGGTGCGCCAAGTCGCCGGCGGGGCGCGATGCGGCCGAGTCCATCTCGTGGTGCAGGAGAACCGGCTGGCGAAGGTCGACCGCATCGTCGCCTGCAACCTCGACGACGTCCTCGACGGGGATGAGGAGGGTCTGCGCGCGTTCCTCGAGCGCATGAGCAAGGCGCCCGCCAACGTCGCGTTCTGTGTCGCCACTGGACGCGGCCTGAGGAGCGTCACCGAACGGCTGAGCGAACTCGGCACCCCGAAGCCCCAGATCCTGATCACTGCCGCCGGCACCGAGATCCACTACGGGCCGCTGCTGGCCCGGGACCGCATCTGGGAGCGGCAAATCGCCTACGGCTGGCAGCCCGACGCCGTGCGCGAGGTCCTGGACCGGGTCGACGGGCTCACGCGGCAGGACGAGGCGGAGCAGCATCGCTTCAAGATCAGCTACGACGTCGACAGCGAGCAGGGACCGAGCCTCCGCTCCATCGTCCAGATCCTCAGGCGTGCCGGTCTCGCCGTCCGCGTGCTGCACTCTCACGGCGTCTACCTGGACGTCGTCCCGGTGCGAGCCGGTCCGGGCCGCGCCATCCGCCACCTTGGCTTCCGCTGGGGCATCCCGCCCGAGCGGATGCTGGTCGCCGGGGTGTCCGGAGTGGACGAGCGCATGCTCCGCGGCAACACGCTCGGCGTGGTCGTGGCCAACCGCAGCCCCGAGCTGGAACGACTCCGCGGCCTGCCCCGGGTTCTCTTCGCCCGGGGACATCACGCCTTCGCCCTGGTCGAGGGCATCGACCACTACGACTTCTTCGGCCGCATCCGGATCCCCGAGCCGGAGGCGGAGGCGGAGGAGTGCGTCGAGGAAGAACTGCTCCAAGAGGGCGGCGCCTCCGCGCTCGCCATGGACGGCTGAGGACGGACGCGCCTGGAATGGACGAGATGGACGCGGCGGTGCTGCAGCACCGCGACTCGATCTACGCCTGGTTCCGAAGGCTCGTCGAGCTGGACAGCCGCTTCCTGCTGCGTTCGCGCGTGCTGGAGGAGTTCGAGAGGTTCTGCGGAGGGAACGACGAGCTGCGCCGGAGCCGGTTCGGCCGCATGGTCCAGACGGTGGCGGAGGCGGTCATCAACGCGCCGTGGCTCTGCTTCCGCCTGCGCCCGAGGATCGGCCTCTCCGACTACATCCGGTTCAACATCGAGGACCTGCTGCACGCGCCCGTCACCGTCTCCGAGTTCCTGCAGTTCAAGGAGCAGGCCGGCGGCTGGTTCGACCAGTCCGACGCCTGGCAGCTCGAGATCGACCTCGGTCCCTTCGAGCGCGGCTTCCCGAAGCTCCGGGAGTCGCGGTCGATCGGACGCGGCGTCGAGTTCCTGAGCCGTCACCTGTCGAGCCGCGTGTTCGACCAGCCCGGCGAGGGAGAGAAGCTGCTGTTCCGCTTCTTGGCGCTCCACAAGCACGGCGACACCCAGCTCATGCTGAACGGCCGCGTGCGCGGCGTGGACGACCTCCGCATCGCCCTGCGCAAGGCGGATGAGATGCTCTCCGGACAGCCCGCCGGCGCCGAGTGGAAGGACGTCGCCGACGAGATGCAGGTCCTGGGGTTCGAGCCGGGCTGGGGACGCAGGGTGGAGCGCATCCGGGAGACGCTCGATCTCCTGCGCGACATCCTCGAGGCCGCCTCGCCGGCGCAGCTCGAGACGTTCCTCAGCCGCGTGCCGATGATCTTCAACATCGTGATCCTCTCGCCGCACGGCTACTTCGCGCAGGGGGGCGTCCTGGGCCTTCCCGACACCGGCGGCCAGGTCGTGTACATCCTCGACCAGGTGCGCGCGCTGGCCACCGAGATGAAGCGGCGCATGGTGGAACAGGGCCTCGACATCACTCCCCGCATCCTGGTGGTCACGCGCCTCATCCCCGAGGCCGGCGACACGACGTGCAACCAGCGCACCGAGCGCATCCTGGGCACGCGCAACGCCATGATCCTGCGCGTCCCGTTCCGCCGCCCCTCCGGCGAGATCGTCCCTCACTGGATCTCGCGCTTCAGGGTCTGGCCCTACCTGGAGCGCTTCGCGTTGGAGGTGGAGCGGGAGATGATCACGGAGCTGGGGCGGCACCCCGACCTGATCATCGGCAACTACTCGGACGGCAACCTGGTGGCGTCGCTCATCGCGCACCGGCTCGGCGTGACGCACTGCACCATCGCCCACGCCCTGGAGAAGACCAAGTACCTTTACTCCGCCCTCAACTGGAGGAACTTCGAGAAGGACTACCACTTCTCCTGCCAGTTCTCCGCTGACCTCATCGCGATGAACACCGCGGACTTCATCATCACCAGCACATACCAGGAAATCGCCGGCACCGAGGACGGGGAGGGGCAATACGAGAGCTACTCGGCCTTCCCGATGCCCGGCCTGTTCCGGGTGACGAACGGCATCGACGTCTTCGATCCCAAGTTCAACGTCGTGTCCCCCGGGGCGGACGCCTCGATCTACTTCCCCTACACCCGCACCAAGCGGCGCTTCGCGTCGCTCGCGCCGGAAATCGAGCGCATGATCCAGGGGGACCGGGACGGCGACTGCCGCGGGAGGCTCGCGGACGGCTCGCGGCCCCTCATCTTCGTCATGTCGCGGCTCGATCGCATCAAGAACGTCACCGGCTTCCTCGCGTGGTACGGCGGCTGCCGGCGGCTCCGTGAGATCGCGAACGTGCTGGTCATCGCCGGTCACGTCGACGCGGAGCGGTCCCGCGACGACGAGGAGAGGAGCGAGATCGGCCGCATGCACGAGCTCATGGACCGTTTCCAACTCGACGGCGAGGTGCGGTGGATCGGCAAGCGCCTGGACAAGCCGTTCGCGGGCGAGCTGTACCGCACCGTCGCGGACCGCCGCGGGGTGTTCGTCCAGCCGGCGCTCTTCGAGGCGTTCGGTCTCACCGTCATCGAGGCGATGGCGACCGGGCTGCCCACGTTCGCCACCTGCTACGGCGGGCCGCGCGAGATCATCACCGACGGCCGCAACGGCTTCCACATCAATCCCGAGCACGGCGCCCAGGCCGCCGAGCGGATCGCCGGCTTCCTCGAGCGCAGCCTCGAGCAGCCCGAGTACTGGAAGCGGCTCTCCGACGAGGCGGTGAAGCGGGTGAAGGAGCGCTACAACTGGGAGCTGTACGCCGAGCGGATCATGAACCTGTCGCGCATCTACGGCTTCTGGAAGTACGTGACCAACCTGGAACGCTCCGAGACCAAGCGCTACCTGGAGATGTTCTACGCGCTGATGTTCCGGCGCCTCGCCGAGCGCGTGGAGAGCTAGCGGCCCGTTGAGAACTCATCCTGCCTGCTGCGGCGCCTCTCGTCCGACTTCCGCATCGCGAGATCATTCCGGGACGAGAGCGGGCTCCTGCCCGCGAGCGCCGACGGGTGAAGCTGTCAGCGCTCAGCTCTCAGCATTCAGCCTTCCGGACCGCGGAGTGGCGTTTCCCCGGTTGAGGGGCCGCCAGCGCCGACGTACCGCTTTCACCCGGCGTACCTTCGCGACACTGAACCGCCAGCGTCGCATTCACCTCGACGG
>JACQZJ010000146.1 GCA_016213895.1 Planctomycetota bacterium
CTCGAGGACGTGGTCGCGGAGGCCGACATCTTCGTCACGGCCACCGGCAACCGCAACATCATCACCACCGAGCACATGACGCGCATGAAGCACTTCGCCATCGTCGGCAACATCGGCCACTTCGACAACGAGATCGACATGGCCGGGCTGGCCAAGGTGAAGGGCATGAATAAGGTCAACCTGAAAAACCCGCGGGAGCACGGCAACCAGGTCGACCAGTGGACCTTCCCGGACGGACACACGGTCATCGTGCTCGCCGAGGGGCGCCTCTTGAACCTCGGATGCGCCACCGGCCACCCGAGCTTCGTCATGAGCAACAGCTTCACCAACCAGGTGCTGGCGCAGATGGAGCTCTTCACCAAGCCGGGCGAGCACGCCAGGCAGGTCTACACGCTGCCGAAGCTCCTGGACGAGAAGGTGGCGCGCCTGCACCTCGGCAAGCTGGGCGCGCGCCTGACCCGGCTGCGCCCGGACCAGGCCGCCTACATCGGCGTGCCGCTGGACGGGCCGTACAAGCCCAACCACTACCGCTACTGAGCCGCGCGCGCCGGGACGGGAGGCCTGGGCCGCGATGCACCAGCCGCCGCCAGGGCTCGAGCGCCTCGCGGACCTCTTTCTCTACGAGGAGGGGGGACTGGTCGTCGTCGACAAGCCGGCTGGCATACCCTCGACCGGCCTCTCCCTGGACGACCCGCGCTGCCTGCAGTTCTGGCTCATGCGCCACTTCGGCGGCATGGTCTGGGCCGTGCACCAGCTCGACGCGGACACCTCGGGCGTGAACGTCTTCGCGCGCGCGAAGGCGCTGGTCGCCGCAATGAAGACGCGCATGGCGGCGGCGACGGGCGTCAAGAGGTACTTCGCCGTGTGCCACGGTGCGCCCGACTTCGACGAGAAGGAGATCGACGCTCCCATCGGCTTCCTCGACGCGGAAGAGACGCGCCTCGGCGTCACGCCGAGCGGCAAGAGCGCGCGCAGCCTGGTGACGGTCCTGGAGAGGAGCGGCGCCTTCGCCGCGCTCTCGGTCCGGATCTTCACCGGCCGCACGCACCAGATCCGCATCCACCTCGCCCACGCCGGCCATCCGCTGGTCGGCGAGGCGCGGTATCGCGCCCCGCCCTGCGTGCTGTTGCGCCGCCAGGCCCTGCACGCCACCGCGATGCGCTTCGCCGACGGGCTCGAGCCCGCCGCCTTCGTCGCGCCCCTGCCCGCCGACCTGCGCGAGCTGCTCGTGCGCCTGGGCTTCTCCCGCGCCGCGGCCGCAGCCTGGTAGCATCGGTTCATGCCGCAGCAGAAGCGCTGCGTCTTCCTCTCCACCGACCGTCTCGACGGCTTCGTCTGCGACGACGAGCTGGCGCTCGAACCGCTGCACAGCCTCGGCTGGGCGGTGGAGTCGCTCCCCTGGCGCGCGGCGAACGCCGACTGGGGCCGCTTCGACGCGGTCGTCATCCGCTCGACCTGGGACTACCAGCACGATCCGGAGGCGTTCCTCGCCGCACTCGAACGCGTCGCCGCCTCGGGCGCGCTGCTCCTCAATCCCCTCGACCTGGTGCGCTGGAACCTGCACAAGTCGTACCTGCGCGACCTGGCCGCGGCCGGCATCCCGATCGTGCCCACGGTCTTCGGCCGCGCCCCGGACGGCGCGCGCCTGCGCGCCCTGTTCGACGAGCTTTCGTGCGACGAGATCGTGCTCAAGCCCACGATTTCAGCGAACGCCGGCGGCACCCTGCGGCTCGCGCGCGGCGCGCCTGCCTCCGCCCAGGAGAGCGCCGCGGCGGCCTTTGCCGGCCGGGAGTTCATGGCGCAGCCGTTCCTCCAGAGCGTCGTCGAAGAAGGGGAGTTCTCCGCGGTCTTCCTCGGCGGAGAGCACAGCCATTCCCTGGTGAAGCGGCCGCGCGCCGGCGACTTCCGCGTGCAGGAGGAGCACGGCGGCAGCATCGCCCCCGTTCACCGCCATGATGTCGCGGTGGCCGCGGCTCGCGTGCTGCGCGCCCTGCCCTCCACTCCCCTCTACGCGCGCCCGGACTTCGCGCGGGACGCCTCGGGCGACCTGCTCCTCATGGAGCTCGAGCTGATCGAGCCCGCGCTCTACTTCCGCATCGATCCCGAGGCGCCGGTCCGCTTCGCTCGCGCCCTCGACGCCCGGGCGGCAGCGCGACGACCTACTTCGCGGTGAAGCGCCACGCCCGGCTCTCGGGAGTGGCGCCCGCCGCCTCGCCACGCGCCCGATCGGGCAAACGCCGCACCTTCCAGAAGACCGGTTCGCCGCGTGGCCCGAAGTAGCGCCACCACTCCTCCGGGAAGCGCCAGGAGTCCCCGCGGATCTCGACGTGCATGTGCTCATGGGTCGCGAGGAGGACGCGCCCCGCGGCCGTGTAGAAGTGCAGGGTGTAGACCGCGCCGTCCTCGACGGGCGCGCGCCAGCGGAAGAGGGGAGCGGCCTGGAGCAATGCGCCGTCCGCGGGTTCGAGCAGCTCGATGGCCGCCTCGTGCGGCTCGGTCGCGATCCCGCGCGCCAGACAGGCGTGATACGCAGGCGCCGCAGTCTGCTCGGGCGAGAAGGCCGGCCGGAACTGCGCGAGGAGCACGACGCCGCCGATCGCCGGCGGCGCCAGGATGAAGAGCGGCAGGAGCGCGCGGCGCGCGCGCGCCGGGATGAGGCCCGCGGCGCTCACCAGGCCGCAGGCGAAGAGAACCGACAGGGCGCCGGCCGCCGGGAAGAGGTAGCGCGCGTGCGGGCCGCGCATCAGCGTGTTGTAGTGCACCACCAGCCCGAACACGAGGAGAGCGCAGCCGGAAAGCAGCGCGATGACGGTCCGGTCTCCCTCCTTGCGACGCGACGCGACGCGACGAATCAGCCCGAGCGCGGCCAAGAGGGCCGCGATCTTGCCCGCGAGGATCACCCAGTCCGCCGACGGGAAGCAGAACCAGCCGAGGTCGCCGAGCAGCGAACGGAAAAGCGTGGGGAGGAAGCCGCCGGTGAGGTAGTCCCAGACCTCGCCCGCGGAGATCCTCAGGCTGCCTCCGAAGGACGCTTGATGCACGTCGAGCGCCATAAGGCTGCCGTAGAGCCTGCCGTTGCGCAGGAAGAACCAGCCCGAGACCGCGGCCGCGGAGAGGGCGGCGGCCGCGCCCGAAAGAAGGACCGTGCGACGCTCTTCCCTCCACGCACAGAAGGCGAAGGCGTGGACGAGGACCGCGAGCGGCACGAGGAACACCGCGGTCAGCTTGGCGAGCAGCGCCAGGCCGATGATGAGCCCGAGGCCCAGGCCGGTCATGATCGAGAGCCGGCGCCGCGCCAGCGCCGCGGCCAGAAGCAGGAGCGCGACGTGGCAGAGGAGCGTGGCCAGGTTGTCGTTGTTCACCACCGCGTGCATGAAGCTCCACTGCGGCAGGCAGGCGAGAAGGAGCGCGGCCGCGTCGGCCACGGCCGGACTGGCGGGAAACGCGAGGCGCCCGAGCCGGTGCGTGAGGAAGACGACGAGCAGACCGAAGAGCACGGACCAGCCGCGCAGCAGCCGGAAGACCCGCACCTCGGCCGAGACCGGCGGCCGCTCGTCCGCGCCGTGCACGAAGTGCAGGTAGCGGCCCGGCCGCGCCGGGTCCGTTGCGCCGTAGTCCGGGTTCATCGCGCCCGTGGCCGCGATGTCGCGAAACCCCGCCGCGCCCAGGGTGACCGCGAGCAACGCGTAGTAGAGCGGCGGATGGTACGCCTGGATCACCTCGTCCAGCCGGGAGCGCCCGAGCGCCTCGGCGGTGCCGGGCACCAGGGGGAGCGAGCGCGCGCCGGCGAGATGCAGGACGTATTGGAAGTGCGTGTTCTCGTCCGGCGCCTCGAACACGGGCGTGCTGATCAGGTAGCCGAACGCCAGCAGCAGGTGGCAAAGGAGCGCCAGCCAGAGCACGGGCTGCTTCATCGCGCCTCGTCGCCTTCCTGCCAGAGCGCTTCGGGCGGGAGCAGGCTCCGCAGCCGCTGGAAGACGTCCGGGAACGCGGCGCGCAGGTCGCGCCGGCACTCGGGATCATGCGCCAGGTCGAAGAGGCGGAAGATCGGGCCGTTCTCGCCGGGCACGTAGATGAGCTTCCACGAGCCCTCGCGCAACGCGAAGCACTTGGTCTCGAGCAGCGCGGCGGTGAAGCGGTCGCGCAGCACGAAGTTGCCGTCGAACTCCTCGTCGATGAAGGTCGCGTCGTCCCAGCGCGGGAAGGCCCGCGGCCGCTCCTGCGGCAGGAGATCCGGGACCGGCTGGCGGTAGAGGAGGTACGAGGTCTCGAGCAGCGCGCAGAGCTCGGGCGCGCCGCGCGAGAGATCGACGCCCTCCCAGGCCACGGGGACCTCGACTCCCAGCCAGCGCGCCCAGGTAGGCGCGAGGTCGTAGGAGCGCACCAGCTGCTCCTCCACGCGGCCAACGGCCACTCCCGGGCCGGCGAACACGGCCGGCACGCGGTTGGCCTGATCGCCGCCGAAGAGCGTGACCCCGTGGCCGAGCGTGGCGCCGTGCTCGTACAGGTCGTCGCCGTGGTCGGCCCAGACGCCCACGATGGTCTGCTCGAGCAGGCCGCGCCGCTCGAGGTGGGCGAGAATCCGCCCCACCTGCTCGTCGAACTCGCGCACGCAGCCGTCGTAGAGCGCGATCACGTGCTCCTGCTCCGCCTCGCTCAGGTCGTGATCGAAGCCGCGCTGGATCATCTCGTCGACGTTGAAGTCGATGCGGTACTGGTTCCGCCCCGTGTAGTCGGCGCGCGTGTAGCGCGCGGTGTACGGGTAGCTCGAGCTGTAGGGCAGGTGCGTGCCGTGGTAGACGGCGACCAGGAAGAAGGGCCGCCCGGAACGTGCCAGGTCGTCGATCCGGTCCGCCACCCTGCCGGTCAGGCGCGGCGCGGCGCGCGTCAGGGAGACGCTTCTGAGCTCGGGCAGGAGCAGCCTGCCTGCGACGTTGTCCAGGAAGGTAAGCGAGATCAGGTGGCAGGTGAAGGCCGCCTCGGCGATGAGCGCCGCGGCGTTCTGCGCGTCCGAAACGTCCGTGTCCTCGAAGCCGACGTCGAACAGGTCGAACGTCGAGCCGCACCACCCGCCCACCACCGCGGTGGCATAGCCGCGCTCGCAGAGCAGGCGCGGGAACCACGTCTGTTCCGCCACGACCCGCGCGACCAGCTCCCGGGACGGAAACATGTGCCGCAGGCCGTTCTTGCGCGGGTGCGTCGAGGAAAGGAGCGAGACCCAGGACTCGTGCGTGCTTGCCGTCGGCACGAGGCAGCAGGCGAAGCTGGTGCCGCGCCGCGCCAGGGCGTCGATGTGCGGCGAGGTGTCGCGCGCGCAGCCGTTCACGCCGAGGTGGTCGGCGCGCAGCGAATCGGAAGCAAGAAGCACGAAGTTGGGCGCCGCGGGGCGCTGGCGAGCGCCCGCCGGCGGCCGCTCGCGCAGGGCGAAGCCGGTCGCGGCGAGGAGGAGAAGCGGCAGCACCAGGCGCAGCCCGAGCCTGCGCGCCCAGAGCAGGAACGACGCGAGCAGCACGCCGCCGAACAGGAGCGGAACCAGGCGCGGGTCATAGGCCTGGCGCAGGAACGCCGGCAGAAGCGTCCTCGTCCCGGCCACGAGCGAGTGGATCGGCCCGTAGAGCGCGTGCGTCCCCGCGGTCAGCATGTAGAGGAGGGAGAGCCCCGCGAGCGCGAGCGTGCCGGCGGCCGCCTTCCTCCCGGGCAGGAGCGGATGCAACACGAGCCCCGCGGCCGCGCCCGCCAAGAGGTAGCCGGCCAGGATCCGAGCGAACACCCAGACGAAAAGCGCCCCGTGCCGCTCCAGGATCGTCCGCGCGTGGACGCTGGCCTGCCCGGCGATCAGAACGCAGCAGCCGAGCACGGTCATGAGCGCGAAGACCGCGCCCATGGCCGCTGCGCTCCAGATCACCGATGCGCGCAGGGATCTCATGGCGCCGCCGATGCTACCAGCCCGTTGCGGCGCAGGAGCGGCGCCGCTCCTCTATGATCCAGCTGCCAAGCAACGGCCCAGGGGGTCGCCATGCGCTTCGCCTTGCTCTTCCTGTTCTGCGCCGCGTCCCTCGCCCTGCCCGCGCTCATCCTCATCCCGCTGTTCTTCATCGGACCGCCGCCGTATGCGTGGAGCAGCGCGCCGCAGGCCATCGACACTGCCTTCGAGGACGGCTCGCGCGCCGTGGTAGTCGTGCTGGCCGATCCGGAAGAGGCGGACCGCGAGGCGGCGCGCCGCCGGCAAGAGGCGAGCGCGCGGGCGGTGCGCACCACGAAGTCGCTCTACGACTTCAGCTACCGGATCGATGAACCGGCGCGGGTGCACGGCCGGATCATCGCGGTCGACTCGGCCGTGGTAGAAGCGAGCGCGCCGAGCGAGGAGGCGCTCGCGCGCTGCCTGGAGCGCATCCCGGCGTTCCTGGACCAGAGCGGCCAGAACCCGGGCATGCGCCTGTTCCGCAACCACCTGCTCGTGGTCGTCATCGGACTCCTGGTCTACTCCTTGGCGCTCGCGCCGCTCTGGGCGCGCATCGGCTCGCGCGTGGCGACTCTGCGTCCCGAGCCAGGCGCGCCGGCGGTTCCTCCCGCCGAGATCGAGGCGCGGCTTCTCTCCTTCGCGGACGAGGGGAGCCCGTTCCGCGTGTTCCGCGAAGGAGTCGAGATCGTCGCCGAGTGGCGCCATGCCGACAGCACGTTGGCCGGCCTCATGCGGCAGGCGCACGTGCGCCTGCTGCACCGCGTGCGCATGCGCGTCGATCCCGAAGGGAAGATAGTGCGCGCCCTGGACCACGCCGCGGCCGCGCGCTGGCAGGTGGAGGCCGGCGTGGCGCGCGTGCGCGTGGCGTGGCGCTGGACCATGTTCCGCGGCATTTCCTTCGCCAGCGCGCGCTCCGCGCGCTGCGCGGGCCTCGCGATCAGGGACGGCCGCGTGGTCCTCGAGCAGGCCGGTTCCTACTCCTTCGACCTCGGCGAGCTGAAGGGCCCGCTCATCGCCGTGACGCTGGAAAGCGGCTACTCCTGGAAGCCGGTGGTCTCGTTCTGGCGCTGGTTCGGCGGCTGAGCGCGGACCCTCGCCTCAGCGCGGCGCGGGCGCCGGCGTGGCTTGCTCCGCGACGCGCTCCGCCTGGTCCAGGGCGCGCAGGATGTTCCCCGAGCAGATCTTCTCGATCTCCTCCTCGCCGTGGCCGCGCTCGAGCAGGATGCGGATCAGGTTCGGGTAGCCGGACACGTCCTTCAGGCCGGCGGGCAGGGTGTCCCCGAGCCCGTCGAAGTCGGAGCCGAAACCCACGTGGTCCGCGCCCACGAGCCGGATCACGTGCTCGATGTGGTCCGCCGCCAGGGAGACGTCCGCGAAGGGGAAGGCATGGCGCGCGTGGTACTCCTCCACGAAGCGCCGCCGCTCCGGGCTGTCCTCTTCCAGCTTCTGCTCAACGAGCAGGCGGTTCAGCTCGGCGTCGCGCTCCTGCTCCCACTCCTGCGCCTTGCCGTCCAGGAAGGTCGTGCCGAAGTTGATCATGATCACGCCGCCCTTCTCGGCCAGCGCGCGGATCATGGCGTCGTCCATGTTGCGCTCGAATCCGGGCGTGAAAGCGCGCGCGGCCGAGTGCGAGGCGATGACCGGCGCCACGGACAGCTCCATGACCTGCCAGAAGGCCTGCTCGCTGGAGTGCGAGACGTCCACGAGGATTCCGAGTTCGTTCATGCGCCGCACCACATCGCGGCCGAAGGGGCTCAGGCCGCCCCAGGTGCGCCGCGCGTCATAAGACGAGTCGCAGATGCTGTTGTCGCGGCCGTGGCAGAGCGTGATGTAACGGATGCCATGCGCGCGAAAGAGGTCGAGGTTGGCGAGGTCGCCCTCGATCGGGCTGCCGTTCTCCATGCCCATGAGCAGGGCGATCCGACCGCTCGCTTTCGCCGCGCGCACGCCCGCCGCGGACGCGGCGAGCGCGAACTGGTCCGGATGGGCGGCCGCGAACTCCTCGACGCGGCCGATGAGGTCGAGCGCGAACTCCTGCGAGCGGCCCTCCTCTTCCTGCAGCTCCGGGGGAGTGAAGATGGCGAAGAAGGGTGCATCCAGCCCGCCGGCGCGCGCGCGCGGGTAGTCGAAGTGCAGGCGCGGTGCGGCCTGGGACGGATCGTGCTCGCCGCTTCTGAGCCAGAGCGGCGTGTCCAGGTGCCCGTCGGCGATGATGAAGCGCTCGGCCAGCTCGCGCGCCCGCGCGTCGAGGTCCTCTTGCGGGCTCGCGCAGCCCGCGAGCGCCGCCGCGATCGCGCACAACCAGCTCGCCCTCATGTCTCGCCTCCCTTACGCCGGCTCGCGATCGTAGTCCTTCACGCCCGGCGCCGGCTGATGCGCCGCGAGGGCGTCCAGCATCTCCGCCACGTCCTGGCGCACGATGATGAGCTCGCGGTTTCCTCGCGAGAGGAAACCCTCCTCCACGAAGCGATCGAGCAGGGCGAGCAGGTGGTCGTAGTACCCGCCGGTGTTGAGCAGGCCGCACGGCTTCCTGTGGATGTCGAGCTGCTTCCAGGTGAGCGCCTCGAAGATCTCGTCCATGGTGCCCATGCCGCCGGGCAGGGCGAGGAACGCGTCCGCGATCTCCGCCATGAGCGCCTTGCGCTCGTGCATGGTGCGCACCACCTTGAGCTCGGTCAAGCCGCGGTGCGCGACCTCGAAGTCGACGAGCGCCTGCGGGATGACGCCGATCGCCTCGCCGCCCGCGGCCAGGACCGCGTCGGCAAGGACGCCCATCAGGCCCACGTCCCCGCCCCCGTAGACCAGGCCGAGGGAGCGCTCTGCCAGGAGGGCGCCGAGCCGCCGCGCCGCGCGGCGGTGCGCGTGATCGCTCCCCAGCTTCGAACCGCAGAAGACGCAGAGACGCCGCATGACCTTCAACCTCGCTCGAGCGGCGGCCGCACGCGCTCGCGGGCCGCCGACATGACCGCGCTCAGCCCGCGGGCCGCTCCACCAGCTCGATCAGGACTCCGAGCGCGCCCTTGGGATGGATGAACGCCACGCGCGTGCCGCGCGACCCCGGCCGCGGCGCGTCGTCGAGCAGCCTCACTCCGGCCGCCTTCAGGCGCGGCAGGAGCGCGGCCAGGCCCTCGACCTCGACCGCGACCGCGACGTGGTGCAGGCCAGGCCCGCGCTTGGCCAGGAACGAAGCAATGGCCGAATCGGGGGATGTCGGCTCGAGCAGCTCGATCGTCAGGCCGCCCGCGGCGAGACCGGCGACCCGCACGCGCTCGCTCGCCACCTCTTCCAGGAACTCCTGGCTGAAGCCCAGCAGGTCGCGGTAGAGCTTGAGCCCCTCCTCCAGGGAAGGGACGGCCACGCCCAGATGTTCGATCCTCGCCGCCACGGTCGCCTCCGCTCGCGCGTCTCGCGCGGTATCCTGCCATCATGAGATCGCTCGACCGCGAGGATTCCGTCTCGATCGACCGCCGCGCCCAGGAGGAGCTCCGCATCCCCGGCGAGTTGCTCATGGAGAACGCCGGCGCGCACGTGGCGCGCGCGGCCCTGGCCCTGGCGCAGGCGCACGAGCGCGCGCGCGTCGTGGTCGTGGCCGGCCCCGGCAACAACGGCGGAGACGGCTTCGTCGCCGCGCGCCACCTCCTCGACCTCATCGACGTCGAGGTCCTGCTCGTCGGCCGTCCCGAGCGCTTGAAAGGCGACGCTCTGGCCAACTTCCAGCGCCTCGCCGCCCTCGGCGAGAAGATCGTCGTGGTCGAGGGCGTTGCCGAGATCCAGCAGGCCCTGGCGCGCGCGCCCGCGCCGCTCGTCATCGACGCACTCTTCGGTACCGGCCTCGCGCGCGAGCTGCAGGGCCTGCCGCGCCAGGTCATCGAGGCGATCGTCGCAGCGCGCCAGCCGGTCCTGGCCATCGACCTTCCGTCAGGCCTCGACTGCGACACGGGCGCGATCCTTGGCGCGGCCATCCGCGCCGAGGTCACGGTGACGTTCGTCGCGCCGAAGAACGGCTTCTCCAGGGGCTCCGGTCCAGAGTGTTGCGGCCGCGTGGAGGTGGCGCCGATCGGCTTCCCGCCCGGCCGCCTGCTCTCCTGAGCGGCCTCATCTCGGGAGGCGCCGCCTCATTTGGGGTCTGGGGATCGGACTGCCGGCCTCGTCTTCCCTGGATTCGCCTGGAAGAAGGCCTTTCGACGCCGGCGATCAGCAGGCACGGCATATGCGGTAGAAGCAAAGCACTCGCAGCCCCGCCGTCCGCTGCGTACAAGGGACGGTAGGCCAGTCCCCTTGCGCAGGAGGAGAAACATGACGCCGCTTCGCGGGCTCATCGCGCTGGTCCTGATCGCCCTCGTCACAGCCGTCTTCTACATCGCCGTCGGCGGTGGGGACTCGGAGCCCGCGCCCGGCCCGGCCGAGTCCGAGGCAAGGGCCGCGACAGCGGTCGAAGAGGCGGGCCCGGGTGCGCTGCCCGAGGTCGCTCAGGCGGGCGAGGCCGAGAGCCGCGCCGCGGCCGTGGCCGAGAGCCTGCCCCCGACAGAGACCGCGGATGGTCCGGGCGCGGCGAAAAACGCCCCCCGCTACCGGGTCTTCGGCCGCGTGATCGACGAGGCAGGGAGCCCGGTCGAGGGCGCGGAGGTGATCCTCGCCCCGGGCCTCGGCCGCTGGTTCCGCGACGCGACCGAAGCGGAGCGCGACCGCGCGAAGAGGACCGACCGAGACGGACGCTTTGCGTTCGACGAGGTGGCGGCGCAGAGCAGCCTCACGCTGCGAGTGCGGCCCGAGAGACATGCCGACGTCACGCGCGACATCCCGGAGTCGCTCGCCGCCGACCTCGACCTCGGGAACCTGGTCGTGGAGCTGGGCGGCAGCCTGGCCGGCCACGTGCTGGACGAAGCCGGGAACCCGGTGAGCGGCGCCGAGGTCAAGGCCTGGCGCCGCGAGCAGGCCAAGAGTCCCGGCATCGGGATCCTGATCTTCGGCGACCTCTCGGGCGCTGGCGCGCGCGCCGCGACCACCGACGCCTCCGGCTTCTACCGCATCGACGGGCTCAAGCCGGGCGAGACCATCGCTCTCGCCAGCGCCGAGGGCTTCACGAACGAGTCGGTGAAGGGCATCGACATCAAGAAGGGCGGCCTCACCACGGACGTGACGATCACCGTGTCGAGCGGCGGAGCCATCGAGGGAGTGGTCGTGGACCTCGCCGGCAAGCCCATCGAGGGAGCGCGGGTCGCGGTCTCGGACACGGTCATCGACCTCTCGGAGCCCGGAGTCAGCGGCCAGATCGGCCGCGACCGCGAGGTCTCGAGCGACGCGAACGGCTACTTCCGCCTCAAGGGCCTGAGGGGCTCCACGTACCACGTCGCGGCGAGCAAGGAGGGCTTCCTCGCCGACTACCTGAAGGCCGTGGCGCACGGGACCCCGGACCTGCGCCTCACGCTCCACGTGAGCGGCGTGCTGTACGGCTACGTCCGCGACAAGAGCAATGGCGAGCCGATCCGGGAGTTCGAGGCGTCGGCGCACCGCGGCCACTTCGAGTATGGCATAGGCTATGTGCCTGGGTTGGGTGGCGAGGCAAAGGTCCTGCGCGGCAAGGAGGCGGCCGAGGCCGCCGGCGTGGCCGAGGATCCGGGGCTCTTCGCCCTGTGCAATCTGCCCGGCACCCACGTCCAGCTCGACGTCTCGGCCGAGGGCTTCACGCACTACCGCTGCGGGCCCATCCAGGTGGAGAGCGGCGCCAGGGTCAAGGCCGACGTGGAGCTCACCCCCGAGATCGCGGTCTCGGGCATCGTTCTCGATGCCCAAGGGAACCCGGCCGCGGAGGCCTCGGTCTCGGTGCGGCGCAACGACGAGGGAGACGACGTCATCCAGGAAGGCGGCCGCACCATGCGCTTCCGGCGCCGCGCCGCCGCCATCCGCGACGGGGCGGCCGTCGAGCTGGGCGGTGACTCGTACAGCGCCACGACGGACGGCGAGGGCCGCTTCACCCTGCGCGGGCTCGCCGCGGGCGATTACCGCCTGGAGGCCTCGCATCCGGAGTGGGCGCCAAGCGACGCGCTCCCGCTCGCCCTCGTCGAAGGGAAGCGCGTAGAGGGCCTCGAGGTGGCGCTCCGCGCCGGCGGCGCGCTCACCGGGACCACGTACGACGCAGACGGCAACGTGCTCGCCAGCGCCCTGGTCACCCTGAACAAGGCGCCCGCGCCGGGCGAGGACGGGGCCGGCCAGCTGCGCCTGGGTGCGGGCTTCGGTCCTGACGGCAGCGGGTCGCACCAGGCCGAGTCGGACGACTCCGGCCGCTACACGATCCAGGGCATTCTCCCGGGCCGCTACCTCGCCAACGTGCGCGCCCCGAACCGGGGCGGCCCCATGGGCGGCTTCATGTTCGCGATTGCGATGGAGGGCGCGGCGGAAACCGGCGTGCCGGTCTCGATCGAGGAGGGCGAGACCGCCACGGCCGACCTGCACCTGGCGCCGACAGGAGCAGTGAGCGGCCGCGTGAGCGAGGCCGGAACGCCCCTCGCCGGCGTGCCCGTGTCGCTGCGCAAGAAGTCGAACGAGATGCTCATGCCCTTCCCCCTGGCGTCTGGCACGACGGATGACGACGGCGAGTTCGTGCTCGCGGACGTCGAGCCCGGCAAGTACACGCTCTCCGCGTCGCCGAAGGGTGCGGCGCGGCCCATCGAGCGGGAGGTCGAGGTGCGGCCCCGGCAGACCGCGCGCGAGATGATCTCGATGATCGCCATCGCGACCATCGGCAGCAGCGGCGGGGGCGGCATCAGCAGGATGACCTTCGGCAGCGAGGATGAGGTCATCACGAGCGACGAGAACGGCTGCTACGAAGCGCGCTACCTCGAACCCGGCGACTACCGCATCGACCTGCGCGGCGGCGGCATCGAGAAGATGCAGAGGGCCACGGTGCGCGTGTTCGAGGGCCAGCGCACGGACGGCGTGGACTTCGAGGCCACGATCGGCGCCGTCCTGATCGTGCGGCCGCAGCTCAACGCGGGCGACGAGCCCATCGACTTCTTCAACGTCACGCTGGTCAGCGAGGCGACCGGCGAGGAGGACAGACGCTTCGAGGCCGGACAGCCCTCCCTGCGGTTCGACGGCATCTCCCCCGGCCGCTACACGGTGAAGGTGAGCGCGGGCGAGCGCTCGGGCGAGATGCTGGTCGAGATCGCCTCCGGAGAAGAGAAGGAAGTGGCGGTCCCGCTCCGGTAGCTCTGCGCGGCGGCGGCGGATTCCTCTGGAAGGAATCGGGCTCGGCGCCGATGATCAGCGGCGGAGGTGAAGAACCATGACGCCGCTTCGTGGGCTCATTGCTCTGGTCCTGCTCGCCGTCATCGCCGCCGTGTTCTACGTCGCCGTGGGAGACGACGATACGGACGAGTCGCGAGGCCTGGCCGAGACGCAGGCCGGAGCCGAGGAACCCGAGCAGGTTGGAGGCCCGGGCGAGTTGCCCCAGGTCGCTCTGCCGGGCGAGGCCGAGAGCGATGCCGAGGTCCCCGCCGAGGTGCGCGCCGAGGTCGTGGCCGAGAGCACGTCGATGCACCGGGTCTTCGGCCGGGTGATTGACGAGGCAGGCAGCCCGATCGAGGGAGCGGAGGTGACGCTCGCCCAGCGCCTCGGCCGCAGGTTCCGCGACGCGGCCGAGGAGAAGAACAGCGCCAGGAGGACCGCCCAGGACGGGCGCTTTCTTTTCGAGGAGGTGGCGCCGGAACGCGGACTCACCCTGTGCGTGCGGCTCGAGCGGCACGCCGACGTCACGCGCGAGATCCCGGAGTCGCTTGCCGGCGACCTCGACCTCGGGGACCTGGTCGCGGAGCTGGGCGGCAGCCTGGCCGGCCGCGTGCTGGACGAGGCCGGGAATCCCGTGGCGGGCGCCGAGGTCAAGGCCTGGCACCGCAAGCTCACGGAGGGCCCGAACGTCGACATTCTGTTCTCCCTCGACCTCTCGGGGGTCGGAGTGCGCGCCACCACTGCGGACGCGTCCGGCTTTTTCCTTCTCCACGGGCTGCCGGCAGGCGAAGCCATCGCGCTCGCCCGGGCCGAGGGGTACACGAGCGAGTCGGTGACGGGCATCTCGATCAGGAAGGGCGGCCTGACCGGCGACGTGACCATCACCCTGTCGAGCGGCGGAGCGATCGAGGGAGTCGTGGTCGACGACGCGACCGGCAGGCCGATCGAGGGAGCGCTCGTCGCCGTCTCCGACACGGTCATCGACATCTCGGAGCCGGGCTTCAGCACCGCGGTCGCCCAGAACCGCGAGGTGCAAAGCGCCGCGAACGGCTGCTTCCGCCTCAAGGGCCTGAAGGAGCGCGCGTACGACGTCACGGCGAGCAAGGACCGATTCCTCCCCCAGCGCGCGGAATCCGTGGTACCCGGCACCTCGAACCTGCGCCTCGCTCTTCGGCCGAGCGGCCTGCTCTACGGGTGCGTGCGCGACAGGAAGAACGGCGAGGCGGTCGCCGACTTCACGGCTGCCGTCCGCCCTACCAGATATGACTCCGGCTTCGGATACGGGCCCGGGTCACGCGGCGAAGCCAAGGTCCTGCGCGGCAAGGAAGCGGCCGAGATCGCCGGTGTGGCCGAGAATCCTGGGCTGTTCGCGATCTTCTGCGCCTTGCCCGGCGCCGAGTTCTCGCTGGATATCACGGCCGACGGATTCCCCAGTTGCCGCATCGAGCCGATCCGGGTGGAGAGCGGCGCCAGGGTCCAGGTCGACGTCGAGCTGACGCCCGAGATCGAGGTTTCGGGCATCGTCCTGGACTCGCGAGGAAACCCGGTAGCGGACGCCTCTGTCATCGTGCAACGCAGCAAGGACAACGGCCATTCCACCCGGGAGGGCGATCGCACGATCAGGCTGGGCGGCTACTCGCACATCGCCCTCACGGACGAGGAAGGCCGCTTCTGGGTCCCCATG
>JACQZJ010000077.1 GCA_016213895.1 Planctomycetota bacterium
GCCACCGAACCCTGAAACTCGAAGCTAGAATCGACCATGAGGCTGGTCTCCTTCTGCACTCGACGAGTGCGCATGAACTGCTTGCAGACGCGACAGCGTACTGCGTCACGCGGAGGCCGGCCTCCCCATCACATCTCCCCTGACGCTCCGTGTCGATGCTCGGCGCCAGGCCGGCCCGCTTGTGCACGAGTTTCTTGCGGTAGGCGGTCGCGGGCCGGAACGGAGCCCGCTCCCGCCCCGGAATCGATGCACGCCACACGGAGGCGCGGTGGAACGAGCGATCGCGGCCGTTTCCCCGGCCTGCGGGGCCGCATCGCGACTCCCGGTGCATCGCGTGCGCGACGAACGCGCAGGGCCTCGTCGAAATACGGGCGATGCTGGCGGTTCGAGGGCGTGAGCTACGCGACGCGTGAAGAACTCCTGGCGCCGCGGCTGCCGCCGTCCCATTCGAGAAGCGACGCCGTTCCCATGCTCCGCTTGCGGCCGAAGCCCGCGCCAGGGGCGGCCGCGCGGCGGCGCGTGCGGCGCTTCCCGCCGAGGTAGCCGAGCTGCTCGAGCTGCGCCTCGAGTTCCGGGCTGAGCTGCGCCTCGCGGCCCTCGACCGCTCCCGCCTGGATGAGGCTCGACACGGCCGTGAGGCCCGCCTGCATCTCCTCGAGGCCGGGAGCGTTCCGCGGCGCCAGGTTCACCTGCTCGCGGCCGTCGCCCTTCAGGTCGAACAGCTCCCACTCGGCCGGCGCGGGGTTCTTGAGGAAGGGCGACGTGTCCCCGCGGATGATCTTCAGCGGCCCGCGGCGCAGGGCCTCGCGCCGCGAGTACTCGGTCTCGACGTGGGCGAAGATCGGGGTCGCGTCCTGTTGGTCGCGCGCGCCGAGGAGCAGCGCCTTGCGCGAGCGGCCGTCCGCGTCCTCGAGCGGAGGCAGGCCGAGCAGGTCGGCGAGCGTGGGCGCGAGGTCGGCCATCGAGACCGGGTCGCGCACGATGCGGCCTTCGCTCTGGCCGGGAAGACGCACGATCAGGGGAACGCGCACCATCTCGTCGTAGAGCGTCACCGAGTGCGCGAGCCCGCCGTGCTCGAAGAACTCCTCGCCGTGGTCGCTGGTGAGGACGACGACCGCGCCCTCGAGCAGGCCGCTGCCCTCCAGGCGCGCGAAGAAGCGCTCCAGCCTGCGGTCGCAGTAGTGGATGGTCGCGTCGTACAGGTTGAGCAAGTGCTCGACGTCCCCGGGCGCGGGCGGGTCGTCGATCCAGGAGTTGTGCTTGAGCCGCCCCTGGACCGAGCCCTGCCACACGCGCTTTGGCCCGGTGTCGAAGGGCGCGACGTCGCCCTGCGGCGCCTGGTAGTTGTGCGTGACGTAGGTGTGCAGGAACACGAACCAGCGCTGGCCGCGGTTCTCCTCGATCCAGGCGGCCACGGCGTCGAGATCGTTCCGCCCGCGCGCGGCCCGCTCCTCGGGCGAGAGCAGCTCCGGCTCCTCGTCCTCGGGCGCGATCGGGTCGACCATGCCGAAGCGGTCGAAGCCGTCGTGGAAGCCGAAGCTGTTCGAGAGGAAGCCGCTGCCGGTGAAGCCCGCGGTCAGGAAGCCGTTCTCGGCCAGGAGCGCGGGCAGGTAGGCCACGCGCCGCGTGTCGAAGCGGTCGCGGTCGGCGAGCGCCCCGTGGCGCGGCGGGAAGAGCCCGGTCAGCATGGTGGCGTGCGCCGGGAGCGTGTACGGCGCCGCGGAGAAGTACTGGGTGAAGAGCGTCGCATTGGCCGCGAAGCGGTCGAGGAACGGGGAGGTCGGCCGGCCGTAGCCGTATGCGCCGAGGTGGTCCGCGCGCAGCGTGTCGAGGGAGATGAAGAGCAGGTTGGGCGGCTCGCGGGCGCGGGACGGGCCGAGGAGCAATGGCTGGGCGATGAGCACGGGCGCGGTCCCCTCGCAGGAAAAGCGCACGCTCGCCGGAGCGGCCGCGCGCAAGGGCCAGGGAGCGCGCGCCTCGACAAAGGACGCGGGCGCGCCGCCTTTCCAGGCCACCCTGCCCGAGAGCAAGTGGCGCGGGCCCTCGCCCGCGTCCAGCTCCGCGCGCCAGACGGACTCTGCGCCGTCCTCGGCGCCCTCGGCCGCGGCCACGCCGAAGGCCAGGGTGCGGGCATTGGCCGGCGCCTGCACGTCGAAGGAGACCGCGGCGCCCGGCGGGAGCAGCACCGCCGGCCGCACCTCGCCGCCGAGCGTGAAGATGCCGGAGCGCGGCGCGTCCTCGGGCGCGGCGCGGGTGGCTTCGCCCCCTGCCGGCGCCCGCTCCTCGACTCGCGGCAGGCGGGCGAAGCGCACCGAAGCCACGCGCGCCGGCTCGAGCACGAACGGCAGCACGAGGCACCAGAGCTGGCGCTTGTCCCGCGCGGGCAGGGCCATGCGCGCCGCGGCGATGCCGTCCGGGTCGGGAGCGAGGCTCCAGCACATGAGATCCTGCGTCACCGCCTTCAGGGTCCTGAGGGCCAGCACCTTGTCGAGCCGGGCCGTGCCCTGCGCCTGGCGCACCGTGCCGCGCTCGAGCGGGCCATTCGCCGCCTCGCCCTCGGCGAGGAGTTCCACGAAGAAGAAGGCGGCGCGCTGGCAGGGAGCGCCCGCCGCGTACTGGCCGCCGCAGCCGAGCCGCACGAACAGCTCGAGATCGACCCCGGCGGGCACTTCCAGGAACCTCACCGCGGCGGTGCCGGGCTCCTTCACCACGAGCAGCCCGTCCTCGACGGCCAGCGCGGCGTCCTCGCTGGCCGGAGAGACCGTCTCGTCGCCGAGCCGCAGCACGTGCCAGTCGTCCAGGCTGTCGTTCACCGCGAAGTTCTGCTCGTAGAGGGTCAGGGACCAGAGGTCATCCACCTGCCCCAGCAGGCGCACGACGGTCGCGGGGCTCTCGCTCTCGTCCTTGTCCGTGCAGCCGGCGGCGGCGCAGGCAGCAGCGAGGAACAGGGCCGCACGCACGGCGCGGTGCAGGGAACGTCTGCTCCGCGCCGCCGCCGATGCTGCCGTGTTCGCTGTCTCCATGGCCGCCTTCATGGTAACCGCGAATCGCCCGTGCGGCACGCGCCGGCTCACCGCCCGCCAGCCTCCTCGTCCGGCGCGAGGCGCACGTTCTTCCAGCGCCCGCGGCGGAAGAGCAGCACCGCGGCCACGGCTAGGAGCGACGCGGCGATGGCCACCGACCAGAACACGCCGGAAGGCCCCAGGCCGGCGCCGCGAGCCAGGACCCACGCCAGCGGGATCTGGCAGAACCAGTAGCAGAGGAGGTTGAGCTTGGTCGGCGTCATGGTGTCGCCCGCGCCGTTATAGGCCTGCACCATGACCATGCCCCAGGCGTAGAACACGTAGCCGTAGCTCATGATGCGCAGCGCATCGACGCCGAAGCGCTCTGTCGGCCCCTTGTCGGTGAAGAAGCGGATCAGCCAGGGAGCGAACGCGAGGAAGAAGACCATCACCAGCGCGAGGAACGCGGTGTTGAACAGGCCGGTCAGCCAGACCGAGCGCTCGGCGCGCTCCGGCCGGCCGGCGCCGAGGTTCTGGCCGACGAGGGTGGCCGCGGCATTGCTCAGGCCCCAGGAGGGGAGAAGCGCGAAGATGACGATGCGGATGGCGATGGTGTAGCCGGCGAGCGCCTCCTCGCCGTAGGGAGAGACGATGCGCATGAGCGCGATCCAGCTCGCGGTGGCGATCAGGCTCTGCGCCACTCCGCCGAACGAGAGACGCAGGAGCTCGAGCATGACGCCGGGCTGCAGGCGGAACGCGGCCCCCCTCAGGGCCACTCGGCCGACGCCGCGGCGCAGCGCCCAGCACTGGTAGAGCACGCCGGCGCCGCGCCCGCACACCGTGGCGATCGCCGCGCCCGTCACGCCCATTTCGGGGAACGGCCCGAGCCCGAAGATCAGGCAGGGATCGAGCACGAGGTTGATGCCGTTGGCGAGCCAGAGCGTGCGCATCGCCAGCACCGCGTCCCCAGCGCCGCGGAAGATCGCGTTGTTGAGGAAAAGGAGCATGATGATGACGTTGCTGCCGAGCAGGATGGTCGTGTACGCCCCACCCGCGGCGATGACCCCGGAATGCGCGCCCATCAGCTCGAGCAGGCGCGGCGCGCCGATCAGGCACGGCGCGCCGATCAGCACGCCGACGGCAAGGCCGAGGGCGATCGCCTGGGTCGCGGCGCGCACCGCCCCGTTCGGGTTCTTCTCGCCGATGCGGCGCGCGACCAGCGCCGTGGTCGCCGTGCCCAGGCCGTACGCCAGGGCGTAGACCACGGTGAGCATCGCCTCGGTCAGGCCCACGGCCGCGACCGCGTCGTCGCCGAGGCGCGCGACGAAGAACACGTCGCAGATGGCGAACAGGGACTCCATCGCCATCTCGAGCACCATCGGGATGGCGAGCAGCATGATGGCCCGGCCCAGGCTGCCGCTCGTGTAGTCGTGCTGGTGGCCGCGGAGGGCGTCCCGAACCTCGGAAGCCCACGAGCGCGGCGCGCCCGCGCGCTCCTGCGCCGCGGCGCGCGCCCTGCCCTCTGCGCTCAGGGACTCCTTGTCTCGGTGCACGGCCTCTCTCGGTTCCTGGCTCGGTTCGAACGGGAAACCGCTCCCCCGGCGCCCTCTCCGCTCGCCTCGGGGCGCGGCGCCTCGAGAAAGGCCGCGTATCCTAGCGCCGCGCGAGCCGCTGGAAAGGGCGCCGACGCCGCGCCGCGCCCGCCCCTCCACGCCCGCCCGCGGACGCCGACCCGCCCCACATCCGGACTCAGGAGGAGGTCCCAGCCCTGATCGACGCCGTGAGGGGCCAGCCGATCGACCGCGTGCTGCGCCTCATCCTCCGGCGCGGCCTGAGCAGGCATGAGGCACAGGTCCTCCGGTGGGCGCACGAGCACCTCGACGGTGACCTGCGGGCCTCGCTGTTCGAGGAGCCGTCCTCGCTCGGAGGCGGCGCTGGAGCGGGAGCACAGGTCGCCGCGAAAACCCGGCCATCCAGGCTTGCCGAAAGCACACCCCAAGACGTCCGCCGCGGCCCGGCCATGGCGCCCACTTCATCAGCTCGACGGCACCCTCGACGCTTCCCCATCCCTCCGCCTCACGGCTCATTCAGGACCTTCGCGTCCAGGAAGCGGGCAGAAACTATGACTTCCTTCTCGTGTTCCATGCGGCTGACGATCATCCTCCCGCCCAAGTCGTCCACGACGGAGGCAAAGGGATCCTTCTCGCTGAGGGGCAAGGTGTGGTTGATCAGCACCGACGCCTGGATCTCCTCCGGATAGAGCCGCGCCTCCCGATATGCTCGCTTGACTGCGACCGCTCCAGAACCGCTGATCTTCCAGTGAGAGACCTGGCAACCTCCTTGAAGCACGATGCCAGCCTGGCCGAGCCAGTCGGCACTTGCCAGCATGCCGTTCGCATGGAACTCCACCATCAACTGTGCGCTCCCCGGGTACAACGAGAGGATGGCGTTATCAAGCACCTTGGCCCCTCGCTTGCCGGACGGCTCCTCCGCCTCGCTTGAGTAGCCCCTTCCTCTGACCTTCACCCTGTACCGCCAGGGCACCGTGACCACGTCCCCCGGGTCGACCAGAGTACCTTGTCCGAACTGAACGGCGCCCACCGGCCCGATGGGAAAGCGAACCAACCCGTTCGATCCTCCGAGAGTCAGCACATAAGACCGGTCCGCCGCGACACATAGCCCTTGAGGACTTGGAAACAAGTCCGTCACGCCGCCCCCTATCCCCGCAAGCCCGTTCCACCCCCGAACCTCATCAAGGCTCGGGACGGTCATGATCATGACCCAATCGCCCAGGAAGCCGACATCGGCACTCGGTACGCCCAAGGCGAACGGAACACCGACTACGTTGCCCGCATCGTCGAGGCCGTACACCGCGCCGGCCTCCGCCGAGCAGAGCCAGATTCTCCCCGCTGGATCCAGGGCTATGCCGGACGGTTGACCAAGGCCCGCCGGGCAGGGAATCACGGACTCACGGCTCCCGGACGCTCCGAAGACCACCACCGAGTCGTTCCCCCGGGATGCGACGAGCAGGCGTCCAGCCGCCCCCACGGTCACTCCCCTCGGACTCACGAGGGAGCCATCGTTCGGCTGCCGCTCGATTTCGCCGTTGCCGGACACGAAAAACAGGTCGCCGCTGCCAGACGCGACGATGACCAACCGCCCATCGAGGCCAAACGCGAGTCCCCAGGGCTCCAAGAATCCCGCCTGTCCCTCACCAAGCGTACGCACTAGCTCGTAAGATTCATTGTACTCTTGAACGACATTCCCGCCGCGATCGGCCACGAGAAAGTGGCCGGCCACGAACTCCTCCGGCGAGGCGCCGGATGGAGCGGCAAGAAGACCTAGCCACGGGATGAAAAGAACGGCGCTCGACGGGCTCATCTTGTCTACTGCAAGGTGAGAATGAACTGGTCAACGTAAAGCCCGAATGGCACGGTCTTGGCTGACTCGTCATTAGGCCGGACCCTGACCCGGCATCTCACGGCTCCCGTCGGGCTCTTGACATGAGCAGGGACCTCGTCGGTGATATTGAAAGTGTGCTCGAAGTCCTCGCCTTCCGGGGGCACCCACTTCTTGACCTTTCCCCACTTCTCATACTCGTAGTTGTAGAACCTGACCTCGATCCGCCGCGTGAGGTCACCGATGCTCGCCAAGTGTCCCTTGAGGGTTAGGCTGACCTGCTCCGTCGGGAGCTGTCCAGCGAAGTACCTGACGTGGAATTCGACCTGGTGCTTCTTGTTCACGAAGGCCGACTTGGCGAGGAATGCCGCGCCGTCGTCGCTCGCGACGTAGGCGACGGCGTCGCATTGATCCTCGACGTCCTTCAGGTCGATCGGGACGCCCTCGACCGGACCGCCCGGGGTGTAGAGGCAGAGGTTGTCCGCGTACGACCTATAGGCCTTGAGGCGGTGCGGCGCCCATCCGGGAAGACCGGGACAGATTGGACCCTGTGGCAGGGAGTCCAGGGCGTCCAGAACGGACGCGTTGAAGTCCACTGTTCCGTACTTGTTCGGTTTCTCTCCTAACGGGTACCCGTTGTTCCTGATCGTAGGATACGCACCGTGGAGGATGAAGGCCCGCACGTCTTCTGTGCTTGCGAGCGGCAGCATGGCCTTGATGAGACCAGCGAGCGCCGCAACGTGCGGTGACGCCTGGGACGTACCGCTCATAGAGCCATACGTGGCTCCAGGAATGGTCGACCACACGTTCCACCCATGTGCGGAAACCTCGACCTTGGGTCCCCAGTTTGAGAAGTGCGTCTTGTAGTTGTAATGATCCGGCGGCATCAGGTTGTATCCTTGGACCGCGCCGACGGTGATGACGTCTGGGTCGCTGTTCGGCAACTGAATGTCCTGAGCGTGTTCGGCGTACCATCCATCCAGGCCGTCGTTGTCGTCGTTATTGCCGGCAGAGCCAACCAGGATCATCCTCTGTTCCACGGCGTTGTCGATCGCCTCAGCGAGCTTCCCCGAGGAGGGGGCACTGAGCCCGATGGACATGTTGATCACCATGGCGTCATGGTGGCGGGCATAGTTGATCGCCTTGGCCACCATCTCGGGCGTCGTCTCGAGGTCGTAGTTGGTCCTCAGAACCTTGAGGGGCAGGATGGTCAGCAAGGGCGGCTGCGAAGGGATCGTGGGCGAGCAACTGGCGACTCCCAATGCGTTCCCCGTGATCGCGGCGATGACGCCCGCGACATGGGTTCCATGTCCAGTTGCGTCTCCTGGGTTGCTCGACGATGTGAAGTTCTTCCCGTTTGGGTCGATCCTATTCTCCAAGTCAGGGTGCGTTGCTGAGATACCCGTGTCGATGACAGCAACGATGGCCTGGGTGAGGGTTGGCGGGAGGTTGCTCCATGACTGCGTGATATTGTGGAGTTGGAACGCGTGCTGCTTGCCCTGGTTGTAGATGGGGTCGTTGGGTGGAGAGTAGTCCACGTGCACGAGGCCGCCTGGGATCATGGCGTAGGCGTGCGTTACAACGTCGCTGAAGGTATCGAGCGACCCGGACAGGCGCTCCTCGCTCTCGACGCGGTCGAGGAAGTCCGCGAGCTGCTCGCGGTCGGTGAACTTGAAGTACATGCCGAGTTCGTCCTCAAGCATGAGTTCCGCGCCGTGTTCGATGGCGAAATCTATGATCGCCGTTTGCCAGCCGTCAGCTTCCTCCGGGTTGCTGGTCGCCGTCAAGTCGACGAAGCACACGTCGTACTCACGGGGGTCGAACGGAACCTGGGCGAGGGCGCTCGCCTGCATCGCGCAGGCTGCAACGCACAGAGCCCAGAATGTGGCAGTTAGGCGAGAGGCGAGAGGCGAGAGGCGAGAGGCGATTGACCCTCTTCATCGGTGTTCTCCGAGCTGGGACCGCTATTCCTGTACTCATGCTACGCGGGCAGATCACGGCGCGCAAGCTCCTTCTTGCCCCCGTCTCGCGCCACCGGCAGCCGGACCAGTTCGAGCGGTGGGCCGGATGCTACGAGGCCGGAGTTTCGTTCAGGATCGGGCCTCAGGGCACCGGGCCTTGTCCAGCCGCGCGGGTCAGGGCGCAGGCGGGAGCGGCAGTCCAGCTCCTGGAAATGGGGCGCCCGGGCCGCTGCAGCGTGGCGTCCGGCAGATAGCGACCAGACAACTCGAGTCGCTTTCGGATCCGTTCTCGTGAGATTCTGCATCCGTGTGCAGCATCGGATCGAGGACTGATGTGCATGGCGAGCAAGGTCTCTGGCCGACGCGCCAGCCCCGTCGTCCTCGCCGGCGACCAGCGGCCGGGAGCCGCGTGGGCCGTCCCTCCGAACGGACTCGGGGACGCAGCGTGCTTCCATCGCCCTTCGGGCCGTGCGGGTTGCGCGCCCCACTTCCCACTGGAGCAGCCGCGCCGGCTGCGACCCCTGCGTGGTAGAATTGGACGAGAGACCGGCAGCCAACCACAGGAGGCGGGTCATGAAGGCGGGGATCATCTTCACGGGCAGCGGGCCCATTCTCGTTTTGACCAGCTACGACTCGTTCGCGGACAGCGGCTTCATCGAGAAGCTGACCGCCAAGGGAATCCGCAAGTTCATCGTGCGCGAGATCCCGCTCGAACTGGCCAAGGCGCGCTACGGCCAGGCGTTCGCCGCGGTCTTGCAGGACGTGAAGCAGAACGACGACCTGCGCGTGCTCGACTACGACGGACACCGCGTCTTCAACAGGTTCTCCTTCGCCGAGATGGGCGAGCGCTTCCAGCACGAGCCGCCGTAGCAGCCGGCGCTCAGCCTTCCTCGAGCGGGTACGCCTGGCGGCAGTAGGCCAGCCAGTCGGCGGTGAACTCCTCCCAGGCGACGCCGAGCACCGGCTCGAGGTGCGGGGCGAGCGCGGTCGAGCCAGCCGCCTGGAAGGAGGCGAGCAGCTCCGCGAGCTTCTCCCGGTGGCGCGGCGTGGAGAGGAGCATCTCCACCACCGTCATCGCCTGCCAGTAGCGGTTCGCCGGGATGGGCTCGCCGTCCAGCAGGCGCTCGAGCGGCAGGCTCCAGCCGTCCCGCGCGATGCCGTCCTGCACCGTGGCGGCGATGTCCGCCTGCGGGTGGAAGCGCAGCTGGAAGTGCGCGGCGACGCCCTCGTGCAGCCACTCGCTCTTGTTCTGCAGGAGGAGCGACTGTTCCAGCAGCGCGTGCACGAACTCGTGGGTGTAGGTCGGCCGCAGAGTGCCGCGCTCTTCCTTCCACCAGCCGGTGGCGAGACCGAAGACCGTGTAGCCGTCCGTCTCGGGCCGCGCCGCCTCGCTGTTGAAGCGCGCGGCGATTCGCGGCGGGAACGCCTGGTACTCCTCCCGGGTCGCGAACACCAGGAGGCGCGGCGAGCAGAGCGGCTCGGGCAGGAAGGGCAGCTCCTGGCGCAGCGCCTCCCGCACGCTCTCGAGGTGCTGCACGAGCCGCGGCAGGTCGAGAACGGAGCAGTCGGTGAGGATCTCGAAGCCCGCGCCCGCGGCGGCGCGCACCGGTTCCGCCGGCGCGCAGGGGAAGGCGAGAGAGCCGATCTCCTCGCGCGGGATCGCGGTCCCCGGTCCGCTTTCCTCGTCCAGCAGGGCGACGCGGTCGATCCACACCTCGGCCTCGCCGCGGAAGTAGAGGTCGATGCGGCCGATCCGATCCCAGCGCGGAACGCGCTCCGGCCCCCAGCGGAACCAGCGCAGCGGCAGGGCGACCCGCCGCCAGCCCGCGTGCTCGAGGACCACCTTGCGCCAGAAGCGCGCACGGCCGTCCGCCTCGACCAGCCGCACCTCCAGGGTCACGCCCGGACGCAGCGAAGCCTCCTCGGGCGCGCGGAAGACCCGGAAAGACAGCTCCTCCAGCTTCGACCAGTCCTCGCTCCCCGGAAGCCGCGCGCCGCACGCGCTCCCGGCCCCGGCACAAATGCGCGCCGCAAAGCGGTCGAGCGCCGCGTCCGGAGGCTCCTCGCTCTCGGGCAGGGGAAGCCGCGCGATCTCGATGCCGCCCCGCGCGGACCAGGGCGCCCGCCATTCCTCGGCCTCGAAATCGAAGAGGACGCGCTCCCGCGGCGCGTCCTCGCTGCCGCGCGCGGAGGGAAGCGCCAGCACCACGCAGACGAGGAGCCCGCGCCCGACCGCAACGGAACCGCCGGTGAGCCCGAACATCTCACCACCACTCCGCGCCTGGCCGGCACTCGTCGCCGATCTCGTCGTTGCTCGTCGTCAAGAACTCCACCGAGTTGGTTTCCTCCTCGCGCCTCGATCTCGGCGACGAGGTCTCGGCCAGGACATTCTGCTCCGCAGCCGCATCCCCCTGACGGTCTCAACCCGTTGCCCATCTTACGCGTTTCGCCGATTCTCGCGCACCGGTGGTGAGATGTCCGGGCTAGTCCCTTGCCAAGCATGCCCGCTGCCGCTACGAATCTACCCAAGCGAGGAGATCGCCAAGATCTGGGGAGCCGACGCGGAGAGCTTCAAGCGCGGCCTCCTGCTGCGCGAGAAGTCGGTCCCGGCGCCGGACCAGGATCTGATCACCATGTCCGTGGAAGCGGCGCGCCACGCCCTCAAGCGCGCGGGCGGCCTCGACCCCAAGGAGCTCGGCGCCATCTACATCGGCGCCGAGTCGCATCCTTACGCGGTCAAGCCGAGCGGCACGGTGGTCGCCGAGGCCATTGGCGCCACGCCCGACATCCACTGCGCCGACTATGAGTTCGCGTGCAAGGCGGGCAGCGAGGCGATGTTCGTCACCCTCGGCCTGGTCCAGGCGGACTACGTCAAGTACGCGCTCGCCATCGGCGGCGACACCTCGCAGGGCGCCCCGGGCGACGCCCTCGAGTACTCCACCGCCGCCGGCGCCGCCGCCTTCATCATGGGCCGGGAGCACGTCGTCGCCGAGATCGAGCACACCCACTCCTACACCACGGACACGCCCGACTTCTGGCGCCGCGACCTGCAGCACTACCCGCAGCACGGCGGCCGCTTCACCGGCGAGCCGGCCTACTTCAAGCACGTGACGAGCTGCGCGCGCGCCCTGTTCGAGAAGTCTTCCACGAAGCCCGGCGATTTCAAGTACGCCGTGTTCCACCAGCCGAACGGCAAGTTCCCGCAGCGCGTCTCGCGCATGCTCGGCTTCACGCAGAAGCAGATCGACCAGGGCTGGCTCGCGCCGACGCTCGGCAACACCTACTCCGGGTCCTCGCCCATGGGCCTCTCCGCGATCCTCGACGTCGCCCGCCCCGGCGACCGCATCTTCATGGTCTCCTACGGCTCGGGCGCGGGCAGCGACGGCTTCATCTGGAAGGTCACGGAGCGCATCGTCGAGGTCCAGAACCTGGCGCCGCAGACGCGCCAGCAGCTCGAGCACAAGCCCAGGTACCTGGACTACGGCACGTACGCCAAGTTCCGCAGGAAGATCCGCAAGGCGGAGAAGGTCTAGGAGGTTCCCCCATGCGCGACGTCGCCGTGATCGGCATCGGTATGAACAAGTGGGGGGAGCTCTGGCCCTCCCGCATCCGCGACCTCTACGTCGAAGCCGCGCTCCTGGCTCTCGACGACGCGGGCGTCGACAAGATCGACTCGATGTACGTGGGCTGCATGAGCAGCGGCCTGCTCGTCGGGCAGGAGCACCTCGGCGCGCTCATGGCCGACTACCTCGGCCAGGCGCCGGTGCCCGCGACGCGCGTCGAGTCGGCCTGCGCCTCGGGCGGCGTCGCCCTGCGCCAGGGGTTCATCGAGGTGGCGTCCGGGATGAGCGACGTGGTCCTGGTGGGCGGCGTGGAGAAGATGACGGACATCGACGGCGGCTCGACCACCTACGCGCTCGCCACGGCCGCGGACCAGGAGTACGAGGGCTTCCACGGCGTCACGTTCCCGGGGCTGTACGCGATGATGGCGCGCGCGCACATGGCGCGCTACGGCACCACGCGCGAGCAGCTCGCCCAGGTGGCGGTGAAGAACCACGAGAACGGCGCGAAGAACCCGCGCGCCCAGTTCCCCTTCACGACCACCCTCGAGGGCGTGATGACCTCGACCATGGTGGCCGATCCGCTGCGCCTCATGGACTGCTCGCCGGTGACGGACGGCGCGGCCGCGGTCGTGCTCTCGACGGTGGAGATGGCGAAGAAGCTCAAGCGCCACCCGCTGGTGAAGATCACCGGCAGCGGCCAGGCCTCCGCCTCCATCGCCCTGCACGCGCGCGCCGACCTCACCTGGCTCGGCTCCACCGAGGCGGCGGCCAAGACGGCGTGCAAGATGGCGCGCTGCACCCCGCGCGAGGCCGACCTCTTCGAGGTGCATGACTGCTTCACCATCGCCGAGATCATGGTGCTCGAGGCCCTGGGCCTGGTCGAGAAGGGCAAGGGCGGCCCGGCCACCGCGGCCGGGTTGACCGCGCTCGGCGGCGAGTTCCCGGTGAACGCGAGCGGCGGCCTCAAGGCCAAGGGACACCCGGTCGGCGCCACGGGCGTGGCGCAGATCGTCGAGCTCGCCGAGCAGCTGCGCGGCGACGCCGGCGCGCGCCAGGTGAAGGGCGCGAAGCGAGGACTCGCCCAGAACATGGGCGGCACCGGCGCAAGCGCCACGGTTCACATCCTGGAGGTGGAGTCATGATCACCGCGCGCTACTGGCGCGAGATGCCGCAGCGCTACCGCTACGAGGCGGGGAAGTGCGTGAAGTGCGGCTACGTGGCCTTCCCGCCGCGCCTCATCTGCCCGGTGTGCAAAGCGCGCGAGTTCCAGACCGTGACGCTGGCCAACACGGGCAAGATCGAGACCTTCACCGTCATCCGCGTGGCGCCGAGCGACTTCGAGGACGAGGTCCCCTACGCGATGGCGGTGATCAAGCTCGACGACGGCGTCCAGGTGACCGCCCAGGTCGTGGACGTCGACCTCGATGAACTCAAGATCGGCGACCGCGTGCGCATCGAGTTCCGGCGCATCAGCCAGGACGGCGAGGCGGGCGTCATCTTCTACGGATACAAGTTCGTCCCGGCCTAGCAGCCACCCGGGCAGCCCCAGGCGGAAGGACCCGGCCGTGCCCGAAACATCACCTCCCCCCGAGACCAGCGCGGCGCTGCGGATCGCCGTGCGCGGCTCGGTCGCCACGCTCACCCTGAACCGGCCCGAGCAGAGGAACGCCTTCGACGACCAGCTCGTCGCCGACCTGACCCGGGCCGCGGCCTGGCTGGCCGCGAACGAGAGCATTCGCGTCGTGGTGCTGCAGGGCGCCGGAACCGTGTTCTGCGCCGGCGCGGACTTCAACTGGATGCGCCGCATGGCCGGTTACTCGTTCGACGAGAACCTCGAAGACGCGCGCCGCCTGGCCGCCATGCTCGAGGCCCTGGACACCCTGCCTCAGGCCACGCTCTGCCGCGTGCAGGGTGCGGCGCTCGGCGGCGGCATGGGGCTGGTCGCGGCGTGCGACGTCGCGCTCGCCGAGGAAGGCGCGCGCTTCGGCTTCCCCGAGGTGAAGATCGGCTTGACGCCGGCCACGATCGCGCCCTACGTCGTGCGCCGCCTCGGCGCGGGCCGCTGCCGCGAGTTGTTCCTCACCGGCCGGCGCTTCTCCGCGCAGGAGGCGCTCGCCTGGGGCCTGGTCGCGGAGGTCGTCCCGGCCGAACGCCTGGACGCCGCGCTCGCGGCGCGCGCGGCGGATCTGCTCGGCTCGGGCCCGCGCGCCGTCCTGGCCGGCAAGGAGCTGATCCGCAAGGTGGAGCACGCCGCGCCGCAGGACATCGCCCCCTACACCGCGGAGCTCATCGCCGCGCTGCGCGGCGGCGCCGAAGGGCAGGAGGGCCTGCGCGCGGCGCTCGCCAAGCAGCGCCCGAGCTGGACGGAGGAGCCAGGTTCCGACGCATCCGGATCGCCAACCGCCCCGAGGTGGCCTCGCGCATCATCCGCGCCGGCCGCAAGCTCAAGGTGCAGACGGTCGCGGTCTACTCCACCGCCGACCGCGACTCGCCGCACCTCGCGGACGCCGACGTCGCGGTGTGCATCGGCGGCCCGCAGAGCAAGGACAGCTACCTGAACATGCGCGCCTTGCTGCAGACCGCCCTGCAGTACGACTGCCAGGCGGTGCATCCGGGCTGGGGCTTCCTGGCCGAGAACGCCCTCTTCGCCCGGCTGTGCGAGCAGCAGAAGACGACCTTCATCGGCCCGAGCCCGGAACTGATCGCGCTCATGGGCGACAAGGCGCGCGCCAAGGAGACCATGAAGAACGCCGGGCTACCGCTCATCCCCGGCTCGGACGGCGTGGTCAAGGGCGTGGCGCGCACGCGCGAGATCGCGGCGCAAGCCGGCTACCCGGTGCTGCTCAAGGCGCGCTCGGGCGGCGGCGGCAAGGGCATGCGCATCTGCCGCGACGCGGGGCACCTGGCCGAGATGTACGAGCAGGCGACCATCGAGGCCGAGAAGGCCTTCGGAGACGGCGCCCTCTACCTGGAGAAGTTCATCGAGCACGGGCGCCACATCGAGTTCCAGATCCTGGCCGACGCCTTCGGCAACGCCGTGCACTTCGGCGAGCGCGAGTGCTCGGTGCAGAGGAACCACCAGAAGCTCATCGAGGAGGCGCCCTCGCCGGCGCTCGCGCCCGAGCAACGCGCCGAGATGGGTGCGCGCGTGGCGCGCGCCGTGGCCGCGGCCGGCTACCGGAACGCCGGCACGGTCGAGTTCCTCATGGATGAGGACGGCAGCCTCTACTTCATGGAGATGAACACGCGCCTGCAGGTGGAGCACCCGGTGAGCGAGATGGTCTACGGCGTCGACCTCATGGAGCAGCAGCTGCGCGTCGCCGCCAACGAGCCGCTGGCTCTGCGCCAGGAAGAGATCGTCGCGCGCGGGCACGCCATCGAGTGCCGCGTCAACGCCGAGGACCCGTTCGACGGCTTCAAGGGCTCGCCCGGCACGATCGCGCGCTTCGCCCCGCCGGCGGCGCAGGACGGCGCGGTGCGCGTGGACACGCACGTGCGCCAGGGCGCGGTGATCCCGCCCTTCTACGACTCGATGATCTGCAAGCTGATCGCGCACGGCGCCACGCGCCAGCAGGCGATCGAGCGCCAGCTCGCCGCCCTGCGCCAGTTCATCATCGAGGGGGTGAGCACGACCATTCCCGCCCACCTCCTCCTGCTGGAAAGCGACGAGTTCCGCTCGGGGCGCTACGACACCGGCATCGTGCCGCGCGTCCTGGGCGCGCTGGAAAAGCAAAGGGCGCGCTGATGGCCAAGGTCGTCCTGGAAGACGTCGGAGTTCCCATCGAGCAGCTCCTCGGCGCGGCCGAGTACGAGAAGAACCTCGAACACATGCGCGGCCTCGAGCGCACCATCACGGCGCGGCGCGCGGAGGTCGCCGCCGGCTGGGGCGAGACCTACGTGGAGCGGGTGCACGCCAAGGGGAAGCTGACCACCTGGGAGCGCATCGACCTGCTGAAGGACCCGGGCACGCCGCTCTTCCCGGTCGGAACCTTCGTCAACTACGGCCTCGAGTTCGGCGATCCGCCGCGCACATCGCCCGGCGCCGGGGTGGTGACCGGCTTCATCAAGGTGTGCGGCAAGCACACGGTGGTGATCGCCAACGACAACACCGTCGCCTCGGGGTCGTGGTGGCCGCAGACGCCGGAGAAGATCATCCGCGCCCAGGAGATCGCCATGCGCCTGCGCGTGCCGGTGATCTACCTGATCGACTGCTCAGGGCTGAACCTGCCGGAGCAGGCCAACACGTTCCCGGGGAAGTACGGCGCCGGCAAGATCTTCAAGATGAACTCCCTGCTCTCCGCCGAGCAGGTGCCGCAGGTGGCGGGCGTGTTCGGCGACTGCATCGCCGGCGGCGGCTACATGCCGATCATCAGCGACAAGGTGGTGATGACCGAGAACGCCTACATGGTCATCGCCGGGGCCGCGCTGGTGAAGGGGGGCCGCTCGCAGACCATCACCTCCCTCGACATCGGCGGCCCGGACATCCACGTGCACCTCTCGAACTGTGCCGACATGCGCGCGCCGGACGATCCCACGGCGATTCGCATGATCCGGCGCGAAATCGCGGCGCTCCCCACCTCGGCGATCGAGTACTACCGCTTCGGCATGAGCGCGGTGGAGCCGCGCTTCCTGCCTTCCGAGCTGGCCGGGCTCATGCCGGCCGACCACCGCATGCCCTACGACATGCGCCAGGTCATCGCGCGCCTGGTGGACGCCAGCCTCTTCTGGGAGCTGATGCCCGAGACCGGCCAGGAGATGATCGTCGGCGTCGGGCGCGTCAGCGGGCTCTACGCCGGCTTCATCGCCAACAACCAGTTCCTCACCGAGCATCCCGAGGATCCGCAGAAGACGCGGCCGGGCGGCCTGCTCTACCAGCAGGGCATCGCCAAAATCTCGGCCTTCTCGCGCGCCTGCAACGACGACGGCATCCCCATCGTCTGGCTGCAGGACATCTCCGGGTTCGATATCGGCGCCGAGGCCGAGAAGCACGGCCTGCTCGGCTACGGCTCGAACCTGCTCTACACCAACTCGACCAACAGCACGCCGATGATCACCATCCTGCTGCGCAAGGCGTCGGGCGCCGGCTACTACGCCATGACCGGCCACCCCTACGACCCGGTGCTGCAGCTCTCCACGCCGATCACGCGCCTGGCGGTGATGGAAGGCCGCACGCTCGCCATCGGCGCCTACCGCACCAAGCTGGACGACAACTTCAACATCATCAGCCAGGACCCCAAGGAGCGCGAGCAGATCGTCAAGGGCATGGAGGCGGTGGAGGCGCGCATCACCAAGGACATGGACCCCTTCCGCTCGGCGCGACAGCGCGACAGCGACGAGATCGTGCTCCTCGGCGAGCTGCGCGGCTACCTCGAGGCGATCATCGAGATGAGCTACCAGAGCATCGGCTACCGGCGCGTGAAGACGCCGCGCATCTGGTCGCTGCACGACATCGCGGCCATCAACAGGAGGATCTGACGCCATGCGTCCCCGAGCGATCAAGGCGCTGGTCGAGCCAGACGCCCTGCACCCGGAAGAGATCGTCATCCTCTCGCCCGGCGTCGGACTGTTCCGGCCGTCCTTGCCGCGCGGCGCCTTCGTCACGCCCGACTTGAAGATCGGCACGATCAACCGGCTGCAGCGCTACTACGACCTGCTGGCGCCGCAGGGCGCGCGCGGCGCCGTGCTCGAGCAGCTCGTCGAGGACGGAGTCAACCGCGTGCAGTACCGCACGCCGCTCCTGCGGGTCGGCGCGGCGAGCGCCGCGGACATGAAGGCCGCGGCCGGCGACGCGCCCGGCGCGGCGGACGGCGAGGAGGTCGCCGCCGGCCGGATCGTGCTCCGCTCCCCCACGGACGGCATCTTCTACCGCCGTCCCGATCCCCAGTCTCCCGCGTACGTCGAGGTCGGCGCGATCGTCGCGCCCGGCGCCCAGCTCGGCCTGGTCGAGGTGATGAAGTGCTTCAACCAGATCCGCCTGGAGGGCGATGGCCTTCCCGTGCGCTGCGAGGTGGTCTCGATCGCGGCTGAGGACGCGGGCGAGGTGGCGCTGGGCCAGGTCCTGTTCGTGCTGCGGGCGAGGGACTGAGAGGCCATCCGATCTCGCCGCCCAACGGCTGGGCCGCCGGGATGCGCCTGCCTTGGCTGGGAGATTCGGCCGATCAGGGCAGGTAGAGCACGTTCGTCAGCCAGACCGAGGGATCCAGCACGACGGAGCCGGCGTGGCCTTCACGCCGCACCCACAACGTGGTCCTGGGCAAGGGCGGCAACTGCGCCCGGCCGTAAGCCACGGTGACCGCCAGCTCGTCCTGCGAGCCGCCCGGCTCCTCGGTCAGAAGCAGCTTTCCGTCCGGCAGCGGGAGGCCGTGAGCCCAGACGCTGATCTCGCTCGCCGGCCAGAGCAGCTCACCGGCGTCCAGATCGATGGCGTTTGTCACGCCCGGTTCGGCTTCCAGGCGCCGGAGCATGAACTCGCACCCGGCGCAGACGAAGCGGATCTCCGCGGCTCTCTGCCGGTCGCTCCGGCCGGCTCGTCAACCCCGAGTCTCTGGCCAGCGACGCCGGCGTGAGCGCGCCCACCATTCGCTCGTGGCTGTCGGTGCTCGAGGCCAGCTTCCTGATCGTCCGCCAGCCGCCCCACCACGCGAGCTTCTCGAAGAGGCTCACCAAGGCGGCGCGCGTTCACTTCCTCGATTCGGGGCTGCACTGTCATCTGCTGGGAATCCGCGAGCCGCGAGAGCTGGTCTACCACCCGTTGCGCGGCTCGTTCCGTGGGAGATCAAGTCCGCGGCGACCGTTACCACGGACATGTTCGCCACGCTCCGCTGGTGGCAGGGCTTGAAGGGCAACCCCCACCGCGGCGGCGCGTCGCACGCTCCTCGATTGCGCCAATGAAACACCCCGCGCGCGGCGCTCCCCGAGCCGCCGCCCAGGACTCGCGCAATCTCAAGAAGACAGGAGGGGTCTTCCGATCGGCACGTCAGGCCCGCCGGAGGCACGGAGAGAAGGACGCGCGGTGCGCCGGGGGAACGCCGACCATGCGTGAACATGGGGAGACGGAATCAGGTGAAACGCACAGTAGACGCGCGGGAGGGGGCGGCGCCAGGCGGCCGCCGCGCCCTGGCGCTCGCCCTGCTCTGGACCGCGAGCCTCGCCGCCCTGCTGCCCCTCGGCCTGCGCCAGGAGAGCCTCCCGCTCGGATACCTCGGCGCCTGGCTGCTCGGCCTCGGCATGGTCGGCCTCTCCTGGCGCGAGCAGCGCGCGCGCCTCGCCGAGCAGACGCGGCAGGAGCGCGCGGCAACGCTCGAGGCGCGCACGCTACGTTCCATGATCGAGGGAATGGACGAGGGCGTGGTCGTGGCGGACGCCCGGGACGTGGTCACCGAGATCAACGGCTGGTTCCTGAGCCGAGTGGGACTGCGGCGCGAGGACGTGATCGGCAAGAAGCTCTGGGACCTCCATCCCGCCACGCCCGGAAGGGAACGGGCGCGCGCGGTGGTCGAGGAGTACCGCGCTGGCGCGCGCCAGGGCACCTACGTGGTGAACCGCGATCTCCTGGGCATGCACCTCTCCCTGCGCGTGCAGCCCGTCTTCGCGGAGGGCCGCTACCAGGGCAGCATCCTGAACGCGATCGACGTCACGGACCTCGAGAAGGCGCGCCGGGACGCGGAGGCCGCGACGCGCGCCAAGGGGACATTCCTGGCGAACATGAGCCACGAGATCCGCACGCCGCTGAACGCGGTGCTCGGCCTGACCGGCCTGCTCCTGGACACTGCCCTGGACGAGCAGCAACGCGACTGCCTGGAGACGCTGCGGGACGCCGGGGAATCCCTGCTCCTCCTGGTGAACGACGTCCTCGAGTTCTCCAGCATCGACTCGGGCCGCATGGAGCTCGAGCAAGCGCCCTTCGACCTGCGCCAGGTCATGGAAAGCGCCGCTGATCTGTCGGCCAGCGCGGCGCGCGCCAAACCGCTGGAGTTGACCTGCTTCGCCGACCCCGCGTGCCCGCGGCGCCTCCTCGGCGACCCGGAGCGGCTCCGCCAGGTCCTGGTGAACTTGGCCTCGAACGCGCTCAAGTTCACCGAGAGGGGAAGCGTGGACGTTTTCGCGGAGCGCGTCGCGGGCGCGGGGGACGGGTTCGTGCGCTTCACCGTGGCGGACACGGGGATGGGGATCGCCGCGGACCGCCGCGCGACCCTGTTCGAGCGCTTCGCGCAGGCGGACGGCTCGACCACGCGCCGCTTCGGCGGCGCGGGTCTGGGGCTCGCGATCTCTCGCGGGCTGGTGAAGCTCATGGGCGGGGAGATCGGCGCGGAGAGCCGGCCTGGCGCAGGCAGCTCCTTCTGGTTCACCGTGCCATGCCGCGCGCCGCGCGAGGAGAGCAGCGCCGCGCGGCAGCCGGAGGACATCGCGCCGCTCAACGGCGCCCGCGTCCTGATCGCCGACGACAGCCCGGTCAACCGCCAGCGCCTGGCCGCGCTGCTCACGGCCTGGGGATGCGTTCCCGAGGCGGTCGCGGACGGCGCGGCGGCTCTCGCGCGGCTCGCCGAGCCGCTGCCAGGCAACGCGCCGTTCCGCGCCCTGCTGCTGGATGACGAGATGCCCGGCATGAGCGGCGCGCAGGTCCTGGCCGCCGCGCGCGGCGACCCCCGGCTGGCGCGCCTGCCGGTGCTCTTCATGTCCACGCGCCGCGAGACGGGCGAGACGCGCGACCCCGACCAGATCGCGGGCGCCGAGCACGTGGCCAAGCCGATCCGCGAGGGGCAGCTGCGCGCGGCTCTCGCGCGCGCTCTCGCGCGGCAGGAAGCCGGGGGCGCGCCCGCATGCCGCGCCGCTCTGCCAGCGCCCGCCGAGCAAGGCAGGACAGGCGCCGCCGCGCGCAGGATCCGCGTGCTCCTCGCCGAGGACAACTCGGTGAACCAGAAGGTCGCCACCGCCATGCTCGCGAAGTGCGGCTGCCGCACGGACGTGGCCGCGAACGGCCGGGAGGCGGTGGTCGCGGTGCAGAGCATCCCCTACGACCTCGTGCTCATGGACGTGCAGATGCCCGAGATGGACGGCTTCGCGGCCACGGCCGAGATCCGCGCCCTGCCGGGCGGCGCGGGCAGGACGCCGATCGTCGCCATGACCGCGCACGCGCTGCGCGGCTACCGCGAGAAGTGCATGGCGGCGGGCATGGATGACTTCCTGGCCAAGCCGGTCAGGATCGAGGAGCTGCGCCGCACCGTGGTGCGCTGGGCGGCCGGCGGAACACGCGCTCCCGCGCGAGGCACGCGCGAGATCGCTCTGCTCGCCGCGGCGCCCGGGGCCTCAGCCGGCATGGACTGAGCGCGCCCTGTCCCTCATCCGGGCAGCGCGATCCCGGCGACGCGGGCCGGCGCGAGGAGCGCGCGGCCCATTCCCGGGCCGCGACGCGGCACGCCCGCCTGCGCCAGGGCGAGCGCCGCCGCGAGGACGTCCGAGTTGTAGTGCAAGGGGGAAGCCAGAGCGCAGCCAGCCGGCCTTGTCCTTCAGCTCGCCGAGGCCGTCCCGGCCGCGCAGGAACTCCTCCTTGACCACGCGCATCGCGGCGCGCGGCGATAATCCTGCGCGTGGGCGCATAGTCGCCGAGCCGCGCCCGCGCCTCCCGCACCTCGCGCGCCTGCGGCGGCCGGCCGAGCGTCGGTCGATCGACCTGGACGGCGGCCGTAAGCGCCTCCTGCAGACGAGCCTTGCCGCGCGCCGCAGCGGACCGACCCGAGACCTCCGGCCAGCCCAGCGACCAGGCAAGTGAGCGCGGTCGAGATCCCAAGCGCCGCGGCGCAGCCGTTGCATTGCGCACGGGCGAGCTATAACTTCCAGCGCAGCCGAGGAACACGCCTCCGGCCCGCGGCCGCGCCGCCGAGTGTGCGTCATGAGTCCGACGAAGCCGACGTACGAGCTTCTGGGCAACCGCCTGGCCGAGGCGCTCAAGCTCATCGCTTCCCTGTGCGCCGGGGAATCGAACGTCGTGCGCCAAGACCCGCGCCTGCTGGCGCGCCTCAGGGAGGCGCGCGACCTCCTGCTCGAGGCGCGCGCGCAGGTGGACAACGAGGTGAAGTCGCACGCACTGGAGCTGGCCGCCGCCAACGAGCAGCTCTCGCGGGAGATCGAGGAGCGCCGCGGCACGGAGCTTGCCCTGCAGGAAAGCGAGCACCGCTTCCGCGCGCTCTTCGCGCGCATGAGCAGCGGCGTCGCGGTGTACCGCGCGCTCGACGGCGGCTCCGACTTCGAGATCGTCGACTTCAACCGGGCGGCGGAGCAGATCGAGAAGATCGAGCGGCGCCGCGTCATCGGCAAGCGCGTCACCGAGGCCTTCCCGGGCGTGGTCGACTTCGGGCTCCTCGACGTCCTCCGGCGCGTCTTCGCCACGGGGAAGCCGGAACGCCACCCGATCGCCTTCTACCAGGACAGCCAGCACTCGGGCTGGCGCGACAACTTCGTCTATCGCCTGCCCTCCGGCGAGGTGGTCGCGATCTATGACGACGTCACGAAGCGCGTGCTGGCTGAGATCGGCCTGCGCGAGAGCGAGTCGCGCTTCCGCGCCATCTTCGAACAGGCCGGGGTCGGGGTGGCCCAGATCGAGGCCGCGACCGGACGGTTCGTTCGGGCCAATCAGAGGTACTGCGACATCGTCGGGCTCGGCCCGGACGAGATCACGGCCACGACCTTCATGGCCATCACCCACCCGAATGACCTGGCGCGCGACTTGGAGCTCGGCCAGGAGCTTCTTGCAGGCCGCATCCGCTCCTTCGCCGCGGAGAAGCGCTACGTGCGCAGGGACGGCTCGATCGTCTGGGTCGACCTCTCGGTGTCCGCCATGGCCAAGGCCGGCGAAGCGCCCGAGTACTGCATCGCCGTGGCGCAGGACATCTCGGCGCGCAAGCAGGCGGAAGCGGCCCTGGCCCGCAGCGAGGCCCTGCTCCGGGAGACGCAGGCCATCGCCCGCGCCGGCGGCTGGGAGTACGACGCCGTGACGCGCAAGGTCACCTGGACGGAGGAGGTCTACAAGATCCTCGGAGTGGCGCGCGACTTCGACGCCAGCGACCCGGAGCGCGCCCTGTCCTTCTGCGCGCCGGAGTCCCTGCCTCTGGTGCAGGACGCCTTCGCGCGCGCGCTCGAACGGGCCGAGCCGTTCGACCTCGAGTTCGAGCTGATCCGGGCGGGTAGGGAGCGCGTCTGGGGGCGCGCCGTCGGCCGGCCCGTGATCCGGGAGGAGCGCGTCGCGCGCATCGCCGGCAACCTCGTGGACGTCACGGAGCGGCGCCGCGCCGAGGCGGAGCGCGCGGACCTCGAGGAGCGGCTGCGCCACGCGCAGAAGATGGAGGCGGTCGGCCAGCTCGCGGGCGGCGTGGCGCATGACTTCAACAACATCCTCACCGCGATCCTCGGCAGCGTGGAGCTCGCCGCCGCGGCGCTGGCGGATGATGGGGGCACGGCGCGCGGCGTCGAGGACGCGCTGCACGAGATCCGCCTGGGAGCGGAGCGCGCCGCGGCCTTGACGCGCCAGCTCCTCGCCTTCAGCCGCCGCCAGATCTCGCGGCCGCGCCTCGTGGACCTCGGCCGCACGCTCGGCGACATGGAGATGATGCTGCGCCGGCTGCTGAGCGAGAACATCGCGCTCGAAGTGAGGCGCGGCCCCGACCTGTGGCAGGCGCGCGTCGATCCCGGACAGATCGAGCAGGTCGTCATGAACCTGGCGGTCAACGCGCGCGACGCCATGCCGAACGGCGGGCGGCTCGTGTTCGAGACGCGGAACGTCACGCTGGACCAGGACTTCGTCGCCGCGCGGCCCGAGCTCCTGCCCGGCCCGCACGTGCTGCTCGCGGTGAGCGACACGGGCTGCGGCATGGACGCCAAAACCCTGGAGCGGGCCTTCGAGCCGTTCTTCACCACCAAGGACGTGGGGCGCGGCACGGGGCTCGGCTTGTCGACCGTGTACGGCATCGTGCGCCAGTCGCGCGGGCACATCGCCGTGCACAGCGCGCCGGGCCAGGGAACCGGGTTCGAGATCTTCCTGCCGGCCGATGCGAGCGTGCCCGGCGAGAGTGTGCAGGCGCGGCGCGTCGCCCTGCCGCCCACGGGAATCGAGACCATCCTGGTCTGCGAGGACGACCTGGCCGTGCGCGATCTGACCAGACGCATGCTCGAGGGCGGGGGCTACAACGTCCTGGCCGCCTCGAACGCGAAGGAGGCGCTCGAGGTCGCGGCGCGGCACGGCGCGCCCATCCACCTCCTGCTCACGGACGTGATCATGCCGGGCATGGACGGCGGGAAGCTGGCCAGCGAGATGGCCGCCCGCGACCCGGCTCTCAAGGTGCTCTACATCTCGGGCTACACCGCCGACATCGTGACCCACGGCGGCGCGCTCGATCAGGGTGTCGAGTTCCTGGAGAAGCCCTTCACCTGGCACCGCCTGCTCTGGCGGGTGCGCGAGGTCCTGGAGAAGAAGCCAGCCGCGCGCTGACGCGCGCCGCGCCCGCCCCCGGCGCGCGCCCTCAATCCTGCGCCAGCTTCTTCGCGAAGGCCCGACAGGAGCGGTCCAGCTCCTCCCAGTCCTGTGCGCTCCAGCCGCCGAAGGTCAGGTCTAAGGCGTTCTGAAGGAGCTCGCGCGCGTCCCTGCCCGCGGCCTGCTCCCGCTTCCTCTTGTACTCCTCGTCCTCGGCCTGCAGGCGCTGATCCTCGCTCCGGTCGCCCTTCATCTTCTCCAGCTCT
>JACQZJ010000140.1 GCA_016213895.1 Planctomycetota bacterium
CGGTACGAGTCGCCATCCATCACGATCACCTGCGCGTCGTGCAGCAGGCGGTCCATGGCGGCGCTCGCCACCAGCGCGTCCAGGAAGAGCGGTGGCCATTCCGCGATCGCCCGGTTCGAGGTCACGATCATCGAGCCGCGCTCGTAGCGCTGGCGGATGACCTCGTAGAGGTCCACCGGCTCGTCGCCCATGAGCGGCCGCAGCCCGAGGTCATCGACGATGAGCAGGTCCGGGCTGGTGAAGCGCAGGAGCTTGCGCTCGAGGCTCTGGTCGGCACGTGCCGCCCGCAACTGCGCCAGCAGGCGGTGGGACGACATGTACAGCACGGTGAAGCCGGCGCGGCAGGCGCGCTCGCCGAGCGCCTGGGCCAGGTGGCTCTTGCCCACGCCCGCCGGCCCGATGAGCACGACGTTGCGCCGGCGGTCCACGAAGTTGCAGGTTGCAAGGTCGATGATCTTCGCCTTGGGGATCATGGGGTTGAACTGGAAGTCGAAGTCTTCCAGGCCCTTGACGCTCTCGAAGTTGGCGCGGTGCCTGCGCAGATCGAGCTGGCGGCTGTCGCGCCGCTCCACCTCGTCCTGGCACAGGCGGAACAGGAACTCCTCGTGGCCGAGGTTGTCCTCGACCGCTTCCTTGGTTCTCAGGTCGAGCGTCTGCAGCACGCCTGACAGCCGTAGCCGCTTCAGCACGTGCACCAGGTCCTTGCTCACGGTCATGCCAATCCTCCTTGATGGGGTCGTGCGATTTCCTGGGCGCTACGCGCGTAGCGCCCCTCAGTCAACCAAGCGTGAGTCGGTGTCCCCGGCAGCGGCAGCAGGTCGAGCCCCTGACGCAGAATGGCCTTCACCGCGCCGTAGGTGTAGCTGCCGAAATGCCGCGCCCGGCGGCTGGCCGCTTCCGCGCGCGTCCTCGGGAAGGTCAAGAGGTGAGTGACGACCGCCTGGACCACGCGCAGCTTGCTCAGCACGTCGTCCGAGTCGAAGATCTCGCACACCAAGGCATGGGTCTCGACGCCGATGGCCGCGGCTCTCTCCTCCCAGAAGCTGCGGCTGCGCTGGCACAGCGCCGCGCGCTCGGTGGGGACGTGTGCCGCCACGGTGTTGCGCCGGCCGCGCCCCAGCCGGCGGTGGCGGTAGAGAAGGATGTCATGGTGGTAGAGCGCGACGCTGGTCGCCGTGCAGCGCCCCCAGATGTACTCGTGCAGAAGACGCCACGGCGCCGAGTAGAAGGCGCCGTCGATCTGCACGTGCGCGTCGGTGTGCACCTTGGCCCTCTTCCAGAGCACGCGCTCGTACGGACGGGTGGGCAGCGGTCGCAGCGCCAGCCGTTCCTCGCTCTCGAAGACCTCCAGCGGCCGCCGCCCGGTCGTCCCATGGATGCGCCGCCCGGCGACTTCCATGATCCAGCGCACGAGTTCGCGCCGCACCACGACCACATCCGTCGCGTCGCATGCGGCCAGGAAGTTCTGCCGGCAGTACTTCACGCCCGACTCGACCTTGCCTTTCTTTTTGGGCTCGCGAGGCGGGGCCGGATCCACGCGGAAACCGTAGTAGCGCGCCAGCTCCCGGTAGCTCCGGTTGAGCTCCGCCCCCTGGTCCACGCTGAACGCCGCCCGGATCACCGCCGCCTTGAGGTTGTCCGGGACGATCACCTCGGGCACGCCGCCGAAGAACTCGAACGCCTGGATGTGCAGATCGATCCAGGTCTCGGCCCTCTGGTCGAACACGATCTCCGCGAACTGGTGGCGGCTGTGGCCGAGCACCATCAGGAACACCCAGGCACGGCGCAACAGCCCGCGAGCGGGGTCGAAGAGCTGTCCGGCGTAGCCGAAGTCGACCTGCGCGACCTCGCCCGGCCTGGTCTCGACGCGCAGCGCCACGTCCGTGGCGCGCGGCCCCTCTTCCTTGCGCAAGCGCAGGCAGGCGCGCTTGACCGCCGAGAGGCTCCCCGGGAACTCCGCGTTCTCCAGGCGCAGCCGGTCGAAGATCGCCGTGGGTCCGGCATGGCGCCGGCGCAGCTCCGCGATGCGCGGCAGCCAGGCATCGACCGACGACGCCTGTTGCGGCGCGACTCTGGCCGGGATGCTCTCGACCAAGGCCTGGCGCAGCACCTCCAGCTCGGGAAGAGCGTCGACCGGCCCGTCGAGTAGCCCCGTGCCCTGGAGAGCGCCGAGGTACATCCGCACCGTGTCCCGGCCCATGCCGAGCGCGCGGGCGATGGCCCGCGCCGCAGTCCCCTGGCGGTGAAGACGGATCAAGTCCTGAAGCCGATGCATGTCGATCCTCTGCGCGGTCATCGAGCCCTCCCTGGCAGCGAAGCCAGAGAGCTTCCCGATCGACCTCAGCTCATCCAAGAACTCATCGGGCCCGCCGCCCCTCCCTCGGCGCGGCCCCCGCGACCCGGGTCAGGTGGCCTTGCTTGGCCGAACCGGGCTGGCCTTGTTTGGCCGAACCAAGGTGGCCTTCCTTGGCCGAACCACGGTGGTCCTGCTTGGCCGAACCGCCCTGGACTTGCTTGGGTGAACTACGGGTGGACTTGATACCCCGGTCTGTGACACGTTTCCGGCTCTACAGCGAAATGCCCCCTGGAGACCTATGGATCACGGCCGAGGCCGATGGACCGTGGGTGCATGACCCGATGAAGGTGGCCGCTCCGGCGCGCAACATCCAGCTCGTGTTACGGCCTGGCGGCGCGCTTCACGGCTCGCTCCTTCTCGAGCCCGCATTCCCTGTACAGCGACTCAGCGTCAAGCTGTGGTCCGAGGCCCAGGGCCCTGCCGGTGTGAGTTCCGGAAAGTCTGGCAGTAGGCATTCCGGAAAGTCTGGCAGAGGACGTAAGCATACCGAAGGGGGAGCCGCCCCGAGCCTGCCGTTCAGGCAGGCGAGGCGAGGGGCGGCGGTCCGGGGGAGGCGAAGCCTCCC